>JAZRHW010000157.1:0-2646 GCA_045644965.1 Eubacteriales bacterium | reverse complement strand
CACAAACTGAACATACAAATTTTGCCATAATAATTGTCTCCTTTTTTCAATCAAAAATATATTAAAAATTAATTTTTTCAGGGATTACACTCTGCATTCCCTGCAATGTCCGTAAAAAATTGTTTTTTTATCCTCAACGGTAAATTCCTCTTTATTAAGAATTTCCGCAGGAATTTGGGGAGTTATAAAAACGTCGATAATTTTACTGCACTCCTTGCAAACGAAGTGGCAGTGGGGCTCGGTGTCGCCATCATAATGCACCTTGTTGTCACCGGTGTAAATTGGAGTGATGTCGCCATTAAGAGCGAGCTGTGCGAGATTGCGATAGACCGTACCTAAGCTGAGATGAGGGTTCTCGGAGTGTAAGCTGTCGTAAACCATGTCCGCTGTCGGATGTGTTTTGACACTCTTAACCGCCTCGAGAATCAATTCTCTTTGGTGGGAGTATCTCATTTTATGTTTCTTACTCCTTTCGTAGAACTTGTAAATAGTAATGATTACTATTACTGTTTGTATTATAGCATATTTTTCGCATTTGTCAATAGGTTTTTTATGTTTTTTTAAAAATTTTTTCGATTTTTTTAAAAGAAATTTTTGTAAAGCCAAAAAAGACCTTTTTAATCACTAAAAATCGCCTTTACACGCACGCGCGTTTGTGATATAATATAGGAAACAATTTTGAACTTGTTTAGATGTTTATATTATTAACTCAAAGTATCCTTGTAGGGACCGGTGGGGACGTCGGTCCCTACAACAGACGTAACAAATGCGCAATACAGTTATATACGAATAGTTGACGTGGGACCAAAATTCACAATAAAAATATATTTTATTTCGCAGGAGCTCCTCTCGTAAAAACGAGGTGCGTCCGTATTATCCTAAAAGTTGCTTTTGTTTTTATAACGGACGGCCAATGGCCGCCCCTACATTAAGAAAGTTTTGACCAATAAAGTGTAGGGGCGCGCATTGCGCGTCCTTTGAAAAATAACTAACTCCACACCAAATAAAAATTTAAACACAAAAATCCGCCCTTAGCTCAGTTGGATAGAGTACCGGATTCCGATTCCGTTGGCCGAGGGTTCGAATCCCCCAGGGCGGGCCAAAACAAGAAAGCATTCTCATATGAGGGTGCTTTTTTTGTTTCGCCTAACCCTATTTATTAACCGCTACACCTTTAGTGCCTTCCCTTTACCAAAATTTCTATATTTTTCAAGCATAATTGAGCCATAATAGAGCAAAAAACACTTGACTTTTTTTCTTTATATGATAAAATATAAGATGAAATAGGATGGCAAATTGTTGCCTTGCGCGCAATTTACCAACACAAATATACTTTTTATTCTTAAAAATCACCGATTTATCGGTGTAGAACGGAGAAACAAATGGACGTATTAAAGGAATTATCCCTCATAGGTATCGTTCCCGTAATCAAAATTGACAGAGTTGAGGACGCGCTTCCTCTCGCAAAGGCACTTTGCAACGGCGGTCTTCCCTGCGCTGAGATTACCTTTAGAACCGCAGCTGCTAAGGATGCAATCGCTGCAATCACAAAAGAATATCCCGATATGATCGTGGGCGCGGGTACTGTTCTTACAAAGGAACAGGTGGACGAGGCTATCGAGGCAGGATCTAAATTTATCGTAAGCCCCGGCTTCAATCCCGAAATCGTAAAATACTGTCAGGAAAAGGGTTGCCCCATCATTCCCGGTATCAACAATCCCACTGGTATCGAGCAGGCTCTTTCTCTCGGACTTAAAACAGTTAAATTCTTCCGCGCTGAGCAGAGCGGCGGTATCAATATGATCAAGGCTATGAGCGCTCCCTACGGTGCGGTAACATTCATGCCCACAGGCGGCATTGGCCCCGCGAACGTAAACGATTATCTTTCCTTCAACAAGATCGTTTGCTGCGGCGGTAGCTGGATGGTTAAGGCTGACATGATCAGCGCAGGTGACTTCGACGGCATCGCAAAGCTCGTTCGTCAGGCAGTTGATACAATGCTCGGCTTCAAGTTCAAGCACATGGCAATCAATGAGACAAGCGCAGAGGCAGCTGAGTCCGACGCGGACGCTATCAATGGCGTATTCGGTCTTGGTAAGAGAGTTGCAAGCGCTTCCGTATTCGCATCCGAGTCCATCGAAATTATGAACACACCTAACAAGGGTACTCACGGCCACGTTGGTATTCAAACAAACAACGTTGAGCGCGCAGTTTATCACCTCGAGCGCCGCGGTGTTAAGTTCGACCACTCCACAGCTCGCTTCGATAAGGCAGGCAAGATGACATTCATCTACCTCGCTGACGAGATTGGCGGCTTCGCATTCCACATTTGTCACTAATTGTTCCCTTATTTATATATTTGAAAGGAATTTACTAAAATGAAAAGAGTTGTTACATTTGGCGAGCTTATGCTCAGACTTCAACCTTATAACTATGAGAGATTCGTTCAGTGCGACCACGTTGAGTTCACTTTTGGCGGCGGTGAGGCTAACGTTTCTGTTTCCCTTGCCAACTACGGTATCGACGCAGCTTTCGTTACAAAGCTCCCCGCACACGCAATCGGTCAGGCAGCTGTAAACAGCCTTAGAAGATATGGCGTTGACACATCTATGATCGTTCGCGGCGGCGACAGAGTAGGTATCTACT
>JAZRHW010000156.1:0-2055 GCA_045644965.1 Eubacteriales bacterium | reverse complement strand
CTCAGTAGCGGTCTCAACAACCTCTTCCTGAACACCACCGTGAGCCTCGATTACTGCGTTTGCAAGAGCGCCTGCGATAAGCTTGATAGCGCGGATAGCGTCATCGTTACCGGGGATGATGTAATCTGCATCATCGGGATCGCAGTTAGTATCTACGATTGCAACAACGGGAATGCCAAGCTTCTTAGCCTCGAGAACTGCGTTTCTTTCCTTGCGAGTATCAACGATGAATACGCAGGAAGGAAGAGTCTCCATATCCTTGATACCGCCGTAAGACTTCTCAAGGTCCTCGATCTCCTTAAGCTTCTTAGCTACTTCCTTCTTAGGAAGAAGATCGAATGTGCCGTCTGCCTGCATCTTCTCGAGATCCTTAAGTCTTCTGATGGACTTACGGATGGTCTTGAAGTTTGTAAGCATACCGCCGGGCCAACGGTTGTTGGTGTAGTACATGCCGCATCTCTGTGCTTCTTCCTTAACGGTTTCAGCAGCCTGCTTCTTTGTACCTACGAAAAGGATAGTGCCGTTTTCCTGTGCGAGCTCGGATACGAAGTTGTAAGCCTCCTCGAACTTCTTAACGGTCTTCTGAAGGTCAACGATATGAATACCGTTTCTCTGAGTGAAGATGTACTCGGACATCTTGGGGTTCCACTTCTTTGTAGGGTGACCGAAGTGAACGCCTGCTTCAAGCAACTGCTTGATTGTAATTTCGAACATAGTATGTTCCTCCTTGGTTTTTTCCACCACAGCGACACAATATTGCGACTCGGTCAAGCCGAGCACCGGCAATAAACCCACTCGCTGTGTGCGTTTTATTTTATTTGCTGCAAAACAGCCTTATTATATTAACATAATAAGCGCTAGTTGTCAAGGGGTTTTTAAAAGATTTTAAAGATTTTTTTGTGACGCTTGAAAATGGCGAATTTCTTAGCAAAATTTTCACGACTTTTTTGATCAATTTTATTTAGAAAAGTCATTTCGATAATTTTTTCTTGCCTTTTCCAGAATTTTATGGTAAAATGTAGGTAATAAAATGAAAAAGGAGACGACTATGGAGATTTTAAGACTTTGGGAGGATCATATACCCGGAGAGGTTATGGAGGATGGCGCTCCAACTCTACGATACTTCCCTGCCGAGGAAAGAATTACCGACGCTGCCGTTTTGATTTTCGCAGGCGGCGGATACACTCATCGCTCTATTCACGAGGGCGACGGCTACGCTGAGCTTCTTAACTCGTGGGGAATGGATGCCTTCGTTCTTGACTACAGAGTGAATCCTGTCCTTTTCCCCTTCCCCCTTCTTGACGCAAGAAGAGCTATGAGGGTAATACGATCAGAGGCGACAAGGCTTGGATTTAACAAAAATAAGATCGCTGCTATGGGCTCCTCTGCAGGAGGTCATCTCGCGGCTCTGCTCTCAACCTACCGCGATATGATTCTAGGCGAGGGACGGGATGCAGTTGACAACGAAGATGCGATTCCAAACATGCAGATTCTCGCTTACCCCGTCCTTGATATTTATGGACACAGAAGCTCGTTTGAGATGCTTATGGGCGACAACGCAGATAAGCATGAGGAATTGACTCCACGCCTCCTTGCTACGGAAACCACTCCTCCTGCCTTCATATGGCACACGTCTACTGACGACGTTGTTGACGTGAATAACACCTTCCGCTATGCAGAGAGACTACACGAGCTTGGAATTCAAATGGAGATGCACATCTATCCTACGGGTACTCACGGAGTGGGACTTGCGAAGGTCAACGAAAGACCTGACAGAGTTGTTCCTTATCTGCAAAGATGGCCTGAGGAGCTGAGAAGATATCTCACGCTTTACGGATATTTACCTGAATAATTTCACTAAAAAAAGAAACCGCACTTTTTGCAATTTAAGTCTTGCATCAGTGCGGTTTTTGTTATTTTTGGCTTTCGCTAAGGTTACTTCTTCTCGATAAGGAAGAAATAGGGGGATGTGGGCGAATTCAAAATCCTGAACTCAGAAGCGCAAATCTTGAATCTGGAAAGAGTTTTGAAATACTCGCGGAGCATATCTCCCTC
>JAZRHW010000155.1:0-4207 GCA_045644965.1 Eubacteriales bacterium | reverse complement strand
ATTGTTCTCGAACTTAATTGTCTTGTCCTCTTCACCAAGCTTTGTAATACCAAGAGAAATCTTATCTTCATCACCCTTAGAAAGAGGAGAAATGGACTGAGCCATGAAGGGCTCGGGATATGTAGTTCTTGCATAGTGAATATCACTATTCCAAGCAAGTGTATCGCCTGTATTTGTATTAGCGAGCTTCGCTGTCATACCGATATCTCCGCAGCAAAGAACGTCAACCTCAGTTTGTGTCTTGCCCTTTACGATATAGATGTGGGACATCTTTTCGTTTGTATCGGTTGTTGTATTCTTAAGGAGCATATCCTTTCTAAGAGTACCGTTCATAACCTTGAAGAAGGACATCTTACCTACGAACGGGTCGGATACTGTCTTGAATACGAAGAGAGCTGTTTCGCCTTCGGGCTCGATTGCTCTTTCATCGCCGCTCTCAAGAAGTTCAACCTTCTTAGCTGTATGTCTGGGGAAGGACTCGTCGATTACGTCGAGAAGTGTCCAAACACCCCAAAGCTTTGTTGCCGCGCCACAAAGAACGGGAACGATCTCACCGTGGATAACACCCTCGTGAACCGCATTGAGAGCTTCCATAGGAGTGATCTCCTCGCCCTCAAAGTACTTCATCATAAGGTCTTCATCAGTGGATGCAACCGCTTCCATAAGCATATCGCGGTATTTTTCCATAGCTTCTACACTTTCAGCGGGAACGGGCTGTATGGAGTGGAGACCCTTATCACTAAATACGTGAGCTTCCTGCTTGATAAGGTCGATAGCACCAAGAACTTTTCCGTCCTGTACCATGGGGATGGTAAGAGGACAAATATTTTTACCGAATTTTTCGTGAAGAGAGTCAAGAACTCTTCCGAATCTAGCTTCGTTATCGTCAAATTTGTTAATAAAGAACGCAGTGGGGAGATCTGCTTCACGAGCATTATCCCAAGCGAGCTCAGTACCAACCTCGATGCCGGCCTTACCGTCCACGAGAATGAGTGCTGCGTCAGCAACGCGAAGCGCCTGCTTTACCTCACCTACGAAATCAAGAAATCCGGGGGTGTCAAGTACGTTGATCTTTGTGTTCTTCCACATAAAGGGTGCTACCTTTGATGCGAGAGAAAAGCCACGCTTAATCTCCTCGGGATCATAGTCACAAACGGTTGTACCGTCCGGAACGTTACCGAATCTGTCAGATGCGCCTGCTACGTGAAGAAGTGCCTCAGCAAGAGAGGTTTTACCGCTTCCACTATGACCGAGAAGCGCAAGGTTTCTGATTCTTTTTGTCTCAATGTTTTGCATAGGAATTTACCTTGTTCGGCTATTGCCAAACCCTTTCGAATTGATATGTAAAATACAAAATTATTAACCAAAATATATATTTCGGGCAATTATTTTCCATCCTGCCATCTATTATACACATTTTTTCTTTATTTTTCAAGGGATTTTTTGATATTTTTTCACACCAAGTGTAGAAAATGAGCCTTGATTTTTGTGCAAAATACACATAGCAATCTCGGCTTTATGAATAAATATGAAAAAAATTAGACTATATTTTATTATTCACTATGGACAATTTGATTTTTTTGTGCTATAATTATATGATTATTTTGATTTTGGAGAAAATATGGAGATAATTACTCTACCAACCATTGGGTTCGCATCAAATTGCTTTATCCTGCACAACGGAAACGAAGCGTTTGTTATCGACCCCTCGATAAGCGAAAAAAAGATTCAAAAAAGGCTTTGTGAGGAAGGTCTTTCGCTCAAGGGAATACTCCTTACGCACGGTCATTTTGATCATATTTGGCGCGCGCAGGAGCTTCGCGAGGAAACGGGCGCCCCCCTCTATGTTCACGAGCTTGATGCAGAGATGCTCTCGGATTCGCACAAGAATGCCTATGCAACGTTTACGGGCGGCTGTTTCACTATTGCGGAGGCTGACGTACTTTTACATGAGGGTGATGAAATCACACTTGGCAATGAGGTAATCAAGGTTCTCCACACTCCCGGTCACACTCGAGGATCGGTTTGCTACGATACGGGTGACATACTAATAACGGGCGACACACTTTTTGCCGAGGGCTTTGGAAGATATGACCTATACAGTGGAGACGTGCTTGCGCTCAAAAACTCACTCAACCGTCTCTTTGAGATGGCAAAGGAAGAAAACAAATGGATATACTGCGGTCACGGTGAATCATCTACTCTTAAAACCGCGGCTGACAAACTAAAATATTATTTTTGACACATAACCGAAAGGATTTTATAAAACTATGGATTACAAGCTTTTAGCAGATTTACTTTTCCCCCACGTAACTAAAACACCCGAGGAGATCGAGGCACAGTATCCCGCAAGAAATCTTCCCGAGGGCGCAAAGGTAACACGCTTTGCACCCAGCCCCACGGGATTTGTTCATTTTGGCGGACTCTTCCCCACCCTCGTTGGCGAGCGTCTTGCTCATCAAAGTGGTGGTGTATTCTATCTTCGTATTGAGGACACCGACGCAAAGAGAGAGGTTGCAGGTGCGGCGGAAAGCTTAATAAAAACCTTCAACTATTACGGAATCAACTTCGACGAAGGCGCAATTCTCGACGAAAACGGAAATCTCACCGACTGTGGAGCATACGGCCCTTACAAGCAGTCCAAGAGAGTGGATATTTACCACGTTTTTGCAAAGAAGCTCGTTGAAGAAGGAAAGGCATATCCCGTATTCACAACCAAGGAAGAGCTCGAGGCACTCAATGCCGTAGACAAAAAGGCAGAGGTAAAAGCAAAAGACTGGCACGAGGATGGCGGTGAGCAAAGAGAAGAAATGCTCAAGAACCGCAACTTCACCATTGAAGAAGTTAAGGCCCACCTTGAGGCGGGCGACCCCTTCGTTCTTCGTATGCTCTCCAACGGTGACCCCGACAAGAAAATCAAGTTCACCGACCTCATCAAAGGCAATCGTGAGCTTCCTGAAAACGATCGTGACGAGGTTCTCCTCAAGAGCGACGGAGTTCCCTCATATCACTTTGCTCACGCGATTGACGATCACCTTATGGGAACAACTCACGTTATCCGTGGCGACGAGTGGTATGCGAGCTTGTCAAGACACATCATGCTCTTCAATTATCTTGGCTTTAAGCTCCCCAAATACGCGCACATCTCCCCCATCATGCAGCTTGGCGAGAACGGTTCAAAGAAGAAATTCTCTAAGCGTGATCTCGGATCAAATATGGAATACTACCGCGAGCTCGGCTACGATAAGGACTGTGTAATTGAGTATGTTATGACACTTCTCAACTCCAACTACGAGGACTGGCATGCGCAAAATCCCGACAAGAAATATACCGACTTCCCCTTCTCGCTCAAGAAAATGAGCAGCTCGGGTTGCTTGTACGATATAAACAAACTCACCGACGTTTCCAAGAACGTTATATCCCGTATGGATGCGGATACGGTTTACGAAAGACTCGTAGACTGGGCAAGCGAATTCGATACCGAGTTCGCTACTCTTCTCCGTGAAAACGAGGAGATGTCCAAGAAAATTCTCGCAATCGGCCGTGGCGGTAAAAAGCCCAGAAAAGACCTTGCAAAATGGTCCGACGCAAAGGACTATATGGGATTCTTCTTCGCTCCCTATTTTGAGATCAAGGAGGATTATCCCGAGCATTTTTCACGCGGAGATATCCGACAGTGTCTTGAGCTTTTCAAGGACAGCTACGATTACGCTGACGATATGAATACATGGTTTGAAAAGGTTAAGACCGTTGCAACAAAGATCGGATTTGCCGCTGATATGAAGGAATACAAGGCAAATCCCGAAGCCTTTGGCGGTAACGTTGCGGACGTTTCAATGTTCATCCGCGTTGCAGTAACAGGAAAGACCAATGCTCCCGACCTCTACACCGTTATGCAAATTCTCGGATATGACGAGGTCATTGCAAGAATTGACGCAATGCTTACAAAAATTTAATTTGAGAGGACACTAAAATGGAAGAAATCAGCTCCAACTTTATACATGATATAATTGACGCGGATCCCACGGAAAATCCCGATATAAAGATCATCACACGTTTCCCTCCTGAGCCCAACGGATATCTCCACATCGGCTCTGCAAAGGCGATAATGATCAACTATGAGACCGCTAAAAAGTACGGCGGAAAGTTCAATCTCCGCTACGACGATACAAACCCCGCAAAAGAGGACAACGAGTACGTTGAGACC
>JAZRHW010000154.1:0-4843 GCA_045644965.1 Eubacteriales bacterium | reverse complement strand
GCCCCCCGTAGGTCCTGCACTTGGTCAGTACGGCGTTGCAATCCCCGTATTCACAAAAGAATTTAACGAAAGAACTAAGAATGACATCGGTCTTATCATCCCCGTTGTTATCACAGTTTACGCTGACCGTTCATTTACATTCATCACAAAGACTCCCCCTGCTCCCGTTCTTATTAAGAAGGCATGTGGCATCGAATCCGGTTCCGCTAAGCCCAATAAGACAAAGGTAGCACAGCTCACAAAAGAGCAGGTTAGAAAAATCGCTGAAACAAAGATGCCCGACCTTAACGCAGGTTCTATCGAAGCAGCTATGAGCATGGTTGCTGGTACTGCTAGAAGCATGGGTATTACTGTTGAAGAGTAAGGAGGAGTACAGTAATGGCTAAATACGGTAAGAAATATTCCGATAGCGCTAAGCTTATCGAAAAGAACAGAACTTATGATCCCGCAGAAGCTCTCGCACTCGTTTGCCAGACTTCTAAGGCAAAATTCGATGAAACAATTGAACTCCACCTTCGTCTCGGTGTTGACTCTCGTCACGCTGACCAGCAGGTTCGTGGTGCCGTAGTTCTTCCTAACGGTACTGGTAAGACAGTTAGAACTCTCGTTTTCGCTAAGGGCGACAAGGCAGACGCTGCTAGAGCAGCTGGCGCTGATTACGTTGGCGATCTCGATATGGTAGAAAAGATCACAAAGGAAAACTGGTTCGAGTTTGACGTTGTTATCGCTTCTCCCGATATGATGGGCGTTGTTGGTCGTCTCGGTAAGATCCTTGGTCCTAAGGGCCTTATGCCCAACCCCAAGGCTGGTACTGTTACTCCCGACGTTGCTCGTGCAGTTACAGAAGCTAAGGCTGGTAAGATCGAATACCGTCTTGATAAGACAAACATCATCCACTGCCCCATCGGCAAGGCTTCCTTCGGTCCCGAAAAGCTTGCTGAGAACTTCAACACTCTCGTTGGCGCAGTTATCAAGGCTAAGCCCGCTGCTGCTAAGGGTCAGTACATTAAGAGCTGCGTAATCGCATCTACAATGGGCCCCGGTATCAAAGTTAACCAGGCTAAGCTTGGTTAATCCCAGGTATTAGTAAATTTTAACTGGAGGATCAATCAATGAAGATCGCTTTGGGTATAGTAGTAATCCTTATGAGCATCGCTCTCACAGTGCTTGTTCTTATGCAGTCCGGTAAGGGCAAAGAGCTCTCCGGCGCAATCGCAGGTGGAAACAATTCCTACCTCGGCAACAGCAAGCTCAGTGACAAGGATAAACTTTTGTTCAAGATTACAGCAGTTCTCGCAGTAGTATTCGTACTTTGCGTGCTCGTGCTTTACGTTGTAGCATAAGTTAAATTTAAAATAAAACACCTCGTGAAATTCACGAGGTGTTTTTTTATTATCCCTGCATATACTTAAGTTTATCGAGCGCATTTTGGAGAATGATTTGTGCGGAAAGCGTATCCACAACGCTCTTTCTCTTTGCACCGCGGGTATTGGTTTCATTAAGAAAACGAGCCGCCGCCATAGTTGAAAGTCGTTCATCAAAGAAGGCTACGGGCACTTCGGGCATTCTCTCCTCAAGGAGCGCTGCGAGCTCCTTTATTCTATCGGCTCTAAAGCCCTGCGAGCCGTCCATATTCACGGGAAGTCCCAAAACTATACCCACTATTCTCTGCTCTCTACAAACCTCGGCAATTTTGTCGGCAACCTTAACTATTCCGCCCGGGGAGATGTATCCAATTCCCGACGCGAGAATTCTTGAGGGGTCGGACACGGCAAGTCCAGTTCTTTTATCGCCAAAGTCTATACCAAGAAGCTTTCCTTTTGTTTCTAATAATCTATTCATTATAATTTACCTTTCGATTTATTGCTTTGATTATATCAAAAAAATATGTCTTTGTCAAATCTATTAATGATTTTTTTATTATTTTATCAAAATATTGCATAAAGCGAAATAATAAGGCAAAAATACTACTGTCAAAGCAAAATTACAAAGCAGAAAGGAATTCTATTATGTTTGATAAAGAAAATTTCAAGGAAAATCTTAAAGCCAACCGCGCCGTTTACATCACGGCAATCTCCATTCTCCTCGCTATGATTCTCATTGTTGCCGCAGTTGTTGCAACAAATAGAAATCAGCAAGGCACACCCAACGTTACCGAAAAGCCCGGCACAACTTCAACAACACCTTCAACAAACAAGCCGAGCACAAACGACCCCACTCAGGACGTAATTGGAAAGCTCCCTACTTTTTCACTCCCTGTTGCAGGTAAGCTCTCCGCTGTTCACGACAGCGAGCTTCAGGTGTTCTCTCCCACAATGAATGATTATCGCGTTCACCTTGGGGTTGACATCCTTGCAAACGAGGGAGATCCCGTTCTTGCAGTTGCAGACGGTACTGTAATGCAAATTTGGGAAGACGTGAGAATGGGTCAGTGCATCGCAGTGAAGCATAACGGTGATGCAGTTTCCATCTACAAAAACGTATCCGCAGAGCTTCCCGCGGGCATCATTGAGGGTGCTACTGTAAAGGCAGGTCAGCAGATCGCCTCCGTTGGATCTACTGCCATGGTCGAGATTGCGGAAGAACCTCACCTCCACTTTGAAATGACCGTAGGCGGCCTTTCCGTTGATCCCCTTGAATATTTTGCTAGCGGCGACGTTGAAACACTCCGCAAGGACACAGCCTACGAACAAAACGCAGAAACGGATAAATAAGCAAGTAAAAAAGCTCCCGCGAGGGAGCTTTTTTGTCATTTATTATCGGATTTTGATTTTTCAAGCTCCTGTTTTTGCTTTTTCTTTTTGAAATAGGTGGTCATAATGGCAACCATTATACAGTCAATAACGATAGCTCCCCAAAAAATTGGAGATTGAATGGACTCAATGAGATTTAAGTCCTTGCCAAGAATAATATAGCTTATCGCACTTGGCGCAATAGCAACGAGATTGGCTATCATATACGGAAAATATTTAAGTCCTGCCGAACCAAAGAGGAGTCCGAGCGCCTCATTGGAAAGGTTCATAGCGCGGAGAGTGAAGCTAATGAGAAAGAGATTATCCGTCATCTCATAATAGGGACGAATCTTGGGAAATTTATCGAGTATCTTTTGTATCCAATCATCCTTGGTAAGTCTTCCCGTCCAGTACGGCACGGAAATATTGACAATCGTTCCCGCAATTACCGTAACGAGCGCCACATCAAAAGGAAGAAGTGCCATAGTGGTTATTGCAATAACCGCATATGGTACGAACACCACAAATCCCTTGATAATAAACGCAACGATAACTGCCATCGAGGTGAGTATATAATTATCCTTGGTCAATTTGATAAAATCGGCAATGGTAAAATCCTCGTGCGTTGCAAGAAAGATAAGAAACGCGACGATACAAAGTCCCATAAAGGTGATGGGGATATATTGTTTTACCTTACTCCAACTGATTTTTTCTTTCATTTTTACTCCTGTATTCCCTTTGCCTCGGCGGTAGAGGGAGTTTTTTTCAAAAACATTATGAAAAACGGCAAGCTGATTATTCCCGTAATAGCATCCGAGATGGGCTGCGCCATTATTATTCCGTCAAGTCCCATAGTGGCGCTAGTGATGAGCAAAACGGGAATCAGCACAGCTCCCGAGCGCATAATTGCCATAAATGATGCCATCGCAGCCTTTCGTATGCTTTGATAAAGCATATTGCAGGATACGGATATCGGCAAGAACCAAAGTCCGATGGATGCATAGCGCATAGCGGGTGTGCCCACCGCAATTACCGCAGGATCCTTTTGGAAAACGGATACGATGGTCGGTGCGAAGATAAATCCGAGTGTTGCAAGAGCTCCAACGGAAAAAGTTCCAAAAATCATAAGGAATTTTGTGCCCTTTTTAACTCTATCATATTCCTTGAGCTCGTAGTTGAACGAGCTGAACGGTTGATATCCTTGGCCTATACCAAGTCCTACGCACATTACGAAGGACGAGTATTTTTGTACTATGCTCATAGCCGCAATCGGCGCATCGCCAAAGGGCTTGATGAGGTTATTGAGAAGTCCGTTTGAGATGGACGTGAGTCCCTGACGAATAAGGGACGGGAGTCCCATTTTGAAAATGTTGAAATACACCTCAAATTCTCTCGCCATGAGCTTGAGAGAAAGCTTACTCTGTGCAAATTTTAAATAAAGCACAAGTAATATTGTAAAGCTTATCATTTGGGATACTGCGGTGGAAAGTCCCGCACCGTAGATACCCATATCAAAACGCTCTATAAGTACATAGTCGCCTAAAATATTCAAAATTCCACCGGTGGTCAAACCAAACATTGCATAAAATGCTTTTCCCTCATAACGAAGTACGTTGTTTAGCACCAGCGAGCAAATGAGAAATGGGCAAGCGATAAGTATCCACATTCCGTAATCCTTTGCGTAAGGCAAAATCGTTTCGGTGCTTCCAAGAAAGCGCAAAAACGGATCAAGGAACACAAGTCCGAGCGCAGTCATAATTATTCCCATAGTTGCTCCAACCACAAAAGACGTGGTACAGTAGCTAGAAGCGCGGTCTATATTTTTTTGTGCAAGATATTTTGCAACATAAGTGCCCGCACCGTGACCGAGCATAAAGGCAACTGCCTGAATTATACACTGAAGCGTGAAAAGTATTCCCGTAGCCGCCTGTGCGCTATCGCCAAGACCACCCACGAAATACGTGTCCGCCATATTATATATATTCGTTATGAGCATAGAGATCGTCGTCGGTATGCCAAGCGAAATTATTATCTTTGAAACCGAGTCCTCGGTCATCCTCTTGTGATATGCTTCTGATCTATCCATTTTTTCCTCTTGTATTAATTCTTCA
>JAZRHW010000153.1:0-2583 GCA_045644965.1 Eubacteriales bacterium | reverse complement strand
GAAATATGCTCTTCATTATTTTTACTGAAATTCATTTGCATAAATAGTCACCTCCAAATCGTGTTAGGTTTGATCTGTCGGGGTTTTCGATATTTGGGTAGGACGAATCTAAAAACGTTACGCATCCGCCCTCATTTTGAGTATTCAAAAGTCCGCTTGCTTCAAGACGTCGCTTTGTCTCTCTCGCAGTTCCCACACTTCCGTCAAAAATAAGAACGCCAGTACCGAGAATACTCGAAATTTCATTCTTAACAAAGGGATAGTGAGTACATCCGAGCACCACGGCGTCAAGCTTTTCCCTCTTAAGAGGAGCAAAAAGCTCTTCAAGAAAAGCATGCAAGCACTCGCCACTGATCTCGCCTCGCTCAACAAACTCAACAAGTCCCGGGCAGGCAAATGGAATAACGTTAGCGTTTCCCGAAAATCTACTGAGGAGAGCTGCAAATTTTTCCTCTTTAAGTGTCAGAGGAGTTGCGAGCACGGCAACCGTCGGTTGCCCTCGGCACAAAACTGCGGGCTTTAGCGCAGGCTCAACGCCCACGATTATATCCTCGGGATACTTTTCCCTCAAATGCGCCACGGATACACTCGTTGCAGTGTTGCAGGCAATAACAAAGGCTTTGATTCCCCTCTCACGCATCTTTTCGTAAACGGAAAAGGTAAGCGCCCTGACTTCGTCCGCATTTTTTACTCCGTAAGGAGCGTTTGCGGTGTCGCCGTAATATATGAAATTTTCATTTGGAAGCTCTCGCAGGAGCTCCTTTAGCACGCTGACTCCGCCAAGTCCTGAATCAAAGACCGCTACGGACAAATCTTCTTTCTTCATTATTATTACCCTCTGTAATTAAAGTAACACAATTACTCAAATTTGACAAAAACACAATAAGGGCAAGTATGTGCCAAATGCACACAGCTTGCCCATAGTTGCGAAATGTACTGATTTTAGATTGGTGGCAAAATTATCTACCGCTTGCCTGCAATCTCTTCTTGAATTTGTCAACTCTACCGCCGGCGTCAACGAATTTCTGCTTACCGGTAAAGAAAGGATGACACTTAGAGCAAATTTCAACTCTTACTTCTCCGCCCTTTGTGGACTTTGTTGTAACTGTTTCACCACAAGCACACTTAATTGTTACTTCTTCATACTTAGGATGGATACCTGTCTTCATTTTATTTACACCTCACTTTTTTAGCAAAATTATTCACATTGCATATGATTATAACACAATTAAACATATTTTGCAATAGTTTTTTTGAATTTTTTCAAATTTTATTTTCAATTTCTAAACGAAGGTCTGAAATTATCTTTTTTTCAAGTCGCGAGATATAGGATTGAGAAATTCCAAGGCAATCCGCCACGTCCTTTTGTGTCATTTCCTTGCGCCCGAAGAGTCCGTATCGCATTTCTATTATTAGCCTTTCCCTCTCGTCAAGCTTTTCTACCGCCTCGCGAATCACCCTCCTCTCCTCGGCCTGCTCGAGCTCGTATGAAACATTATCCTCTTCGCTCCCGAGCACGTCGGAAAGCAAGAGCTCGTTGCCGTCCCAATCCACGTTGAGCGGCTCGTCAATGGATATCTCGCCCCGCTTTTGCGAGTTTTTGCGAATTGCCATTAGTATCTCATTTTCAATACACTTTGCCGAAAAGGTGGCAAGGCGAATATTTTTATCACTGCGAAACGAGTTTATTGCTTTAATGAGTCCTATCGTGCCAATGGAAACAAGGTCCTCAATTCCAATGCCCGTACTCTCAAATTTCTTGGCTATGTACACAACAAGGCGAAGATTGTGTTCTATCAGTTTATTAGGCGCCTCGGGGTCTACGGCGATATTTTCAATACACTCCGCCTCCTCTTCCTTTGTAAGCGGTGGGGGGAGCACGTCGGGCCCGTTAACGTAATAAACTTCGCTCTCCGCATTCTTTGCCTTCAGCCTTCCTATAAGAACTTTAATTTTGAATATAATCTCTCTCGCTTTTTCCGTCGCGTAAAATATAATTTCTATGGCACTATCCACCATATCTTTCTTTTCCATGTTCATCTCCACAAATAATAATATAATAGTATTTTACATTATTTTTAATTGTTTTATTAGGTTTTCTTGATTTTATATAATAGTTTCGTGGGATATTATGGCATCACAATCACCAAATTTTTTACCCCTCACAAATGCAATATATACGTCAATTTCCTTCGTTATTTTAGAGTCTTTTATTCTGACACTTTCAAATCTCACCGCGGGTAAAAGTGCTTCTCCGCTTATAGCCTGGGTTGGTATCAATCTTATTTTTGATGCTATGGACAAGGGGAGTTGACAAATATCCCCTTTCGCAAGAGCTAAATACACCACGCTATCCAATATATTTTCCAAGGTCTCAAGGCGAACTATAACCACACTCTTGCCGCTTATCGGTTCTACAGCGAGGTTTCCGCTATCAACAAGGGCATTAAGGTGTGCAATCTTGCCAAGGTGCTCAATTTCAAGCGCCACGGTTCTCTTTGATGAACCCGAGCGAAAAATTTTTCCGCCATAAATCGTTAATGCCGAGCCACTAATAGCTAAAAGCAAAAAAATCCAAATTTG
>JAZRHW010000152.1:0-3449 GCA_045644965.1 Eubacteriales bacterium | reverse complement strand
CGTGTCTTTTTGTTCTGTGAAAACAAGGTCGCCTTCCTGAGGATTGGGGTTTGTGCTGAGGTAGTTGTTATTTACATAACGAACGATTGTCTCGGATGTTCCATCCTCGTTCTCAATTTCGATTTCAATGCGAGCGAAGGTATATTCTATACCGTCTGTTCCAATATAAACTTCAGTTGCAACACCGGTTCTTACTGCGGAATGACCCTCATAGCATGTGTAGTCGCTCTCGGAGTAGCCTTCGATATGGCTGGGCTTTGTGAATGCCAAGCAATTCTTTGTGAAATAAACTGTCTCACGTACTTCTGTGAAGGATGTGATGGGTTTTGATGTTGTTACATAGCCGGTATATACATAAACTTCCTGTCCCTCATACAAAACCTTTGACCAGCCGTTTGCGTAGTAGCCAATTCTCTCAAGCTCGGTATCCTGAACAACCCAACCAAGAGCTGTTTCGGAAGCGGAAGGGGTGGGACGAAGGTGCAATCCGTCTGTAATTACATAAACTTTGTCATTTGTTACTGTGATATCGGCATCACCTGTGGATGCTTCGATTTCAGTTTCGCAGTTGTCGCAAAGATTGTCTTCATTTTCGTCGATGTGCTCGGTGCAAGCGGGGGGATTTGCGTCCTCAATGGGCTCGCCACATGTGTCGCAAACATTATCTTCATTTGCGTCGATATGCTCGGTGCAGTCGGGGTTTCCGCCGCCGGTTGTTGATGATGTTGTGGTGGAGGATGATGTGGAGCTGCCGCCCTGTCCGCCGTTGCCGTTGAAGGCAAAGAGTGTTATCGTGAGGATAACAATGAGGCAGAGAACCACTACGATTGCAATTTTAAGAACCTTGTTCATATGTGTCTCCTTTTTATTGAATATATGTGTTTTTTAAACTTTTCGTATAGTTAATTCTATTATAACAAAGATACAAATAAAAGTCAATAAAAAACAAGCAAAAATCAAATGGATTTTTGCGGAAAAATTGCAAAAATAAAAAGACGGACACGGTGAGATGTGTCCGCCTTTTTATTTGAATTGAATTAACCCAAAGCCTTGAGCTTCTTTGTGAACTGGCTCTTCTTGTGAGCTGCTGCGTTCTTGTGGATAATGCCACGAGAAGCTGCCTGGTCAATCTTCTTTGTTGCTGCCTTGTAAGTTGCCTGAGCAAGCTCTACATCGCCTGCTGCAAGAGCTGCCTCGTACTTCTTGATTTCAGTTTTGAGCTGTGTCTTGAACATTTTGTTCTGCAATGTCTTTGCCTGAATAACTTTTATACGCTTCTTTGCACTTTTGATATTTGCCAAAGCTATACCCTCCTTGTTAATTTACTGAAACACTAAATGCCTGCACCTGAGAGGGTGTGCGAGCATTCTCGTCCATACATTGCATATAATACCACATCTCAAAACAAAATGCAATACTTTTTTTGAAAAAAGTTTTTAAAAAATTACAATTTTTTTCATAAATATATAAAATAATTCCAAAAAAACTCTTGACAAGAGTAGTTTGTTGTGATAAAATAGTAAACTGCAATATAATTGCTAACTATGTCCTTTTGAGACCTTATGAAATAGCGAAAAACGGCGCTTATAATATATAAGGAAAAAACGGAAGTTGGCAAAACGCCGCAAACAGTTCGATTTGCGGTGGCGAATATTTTTGAATGGAGTGATTGTATTAATGATCAACATCAGAGAACAAAAACAGGGTAAAACCACGAGAATGAGCTTCTCCAAAAACAGAAGCACGCTTGCTCTTCCCAATCTCGTTGAGATCCAAACAGCGTCTTTCAAGTGGTTCCTCGAGGAAGGACTTGCAGAGGTTCTTCGCGACGTATCCCCCATCACGGACTTTTCGGGTAACTTGTCCATTGAGTTCGTTTCTTACTCATTTGACCAGAAGCCTAAATACACTGTTGAACAGTGCAAGGAGAGAGACGTAAACTACGCTGCTCCTCTTAAGGTTAACGTTCGTCTTACCAACAAGCAGACAGGCGAAGTTAAGCAGTCCGACATCTTTATGGGTGAATTCCCCATTATGACAGAGACAGGTACTTTCGTAATCAACGGTGCTGAGCGTGTAATCGTTTCCCAGATTATCCGTTCTCCCGGTATGTACTACTCTTCCGAGATCGATAAGTCCGGTAAGAGAATGTACGCGTCAACTGTAATTCCTTACCGTGGCGCATGGCTTGAATACGAAACTGATATAAATAACGTAATTTGGGTTCGTATCGATAAGAACAGAAAAGTTCCGATTACGATGCTCATCCGTGCTCTTGGCGTAGTTCCCGGTGAGGAAACTGACGATAAGGGCAAGGTAACTGAATACCGTTCCACAATCGAGACTAAAGAACACGTTTATGCTATCTTTGGTAACGAGGAAATGCTCACAACAACATTTGAAAAGGACGAGTGCGAGGAGCTTGCGGCAAGAAATCATACATCCGCAGGTATTGAGGCACTCAAGGAGATCTACAAGAGACTTCGTCCCGGTGAGCCCCCGCTCGTTGAGTCAGCTTACACACTCCTCAACAACTACTTCTTCGATTCCAGAAGATACGACATTCAGCCCGTTGGTAGATATAAGTTTGACAAGAAGCTTAAGATCTCCGACAGAATCGTTGATCACCGTCTTGCTGAGGACGTTGTTGCTCCTCTTACCGGTGAGATTATCTACGAAAAGGGAACAGTTATTACAAGAGAGGTTGCAGATGCTATCGAACACGCAACTGTTAACGCCGTTTCTCTCGAACTCGACAACGGTAACGTTGTAAGAGTATTCTCCAACAATACAATAGAACCTGAATATATAATCGGCACAGACCTTACTGATATCGGTATCAAGGAAAAGGTTAGAGTTGACGTACTTCTCTCCCTTATGGAAGAGGTTGGCGGCGACGTTGATGCGCTTAAGGAAGCAGCTAAGCTTAACATCCACAAGCTTTGCCCCAAGCACATCACAAAGGACGATATCTTTGCGTCCATCAACTACTTCCTCGGTCTTACACACGAAATTGGTAAGTACGACGATATCGACCACCTTGGCAACCGTCGTATCCGTTCAGTAGGTGAGCAGCTTCAGAACCAGATGAGAATCGGTTTCTCCAGAATGGACAAGATCGTTAAGGAGAGAATGACAACTCAGGACAACGAGAAGCTCACTCCTCAGGCGCTTATCAATATCAGACCCATCGTAACTGCAATCAGAGAGTTCTTTGGTTCATCCCAGCTCTCTCAGTTCATGGACCAGAACAACCCCCTTGCTGAGCTTACTCACAAGAGACGTCTTTCCGCTCTCGGTCCCGGTGGTCTTTCCAGAGATAGAGCATCCTTTGACGTGCGTGACGTTCACTATACTCACTACGGTAGAATGTGTCCCATAGAGACACCCGAAGGTCCTAACATCGGTCTTATCTCCTATCTTACAACATATGCTAGGATTAGTGATTA
>JAZRHW010000151.1:0-4506 GCA_045644965.1 Eubacteriales bacterium | reverse complement strand
AGCTTCTTGAAAGCGGTGATGAAAAGGAAATTGAGCCCGAAGGCGAAACAGCTCTCTTCGTATTCAAGACAGTATCCGACCCGTTCGTTGGTAAGATGTCCTTCTTTAAGGTTATGAATGGTACACTCAGAAAGGATATGCTCCTTAAGAATACCACAACCGATACAAATGAAAAGATGGCTCATATTTACATCATTAAGGGTAAAACACAGACCGAGGTTGACGTGCTTTGCTGCGGTGATATCGGTATGACAGCAAAACTTGCTAATACTAACACAGGTGATACACTTGCTTGGAATAGTGATATTCACTATGCAAGAACTACATATCCCGAGCCCTTCATGGCTCAGTCCATTTCTCCTCTTTCTAAGGGTGATGAAGATAAGATTTCTCTTGGCATTACAAAGCTTGGTGAAGAGGACAAGACAATTAAGTTCGAGAACAATCCCGAAACTCATCAGCTCGTTCTCTACGGCATGGGCGATATGCACATCTCCGTAATCGAAGCGAAGCTCAAATCCAGATTTGGCGTATCCGTTAAACTTGATACACCTAAGATTGCATACCGTGAAATGATCACAAAGAGAGTTCAGGTTCAGGGTAAGCATAAGAAACAGTCCGGTGGTCACGGTCAGTACGGTGACGTTAAGATCGAGTTCTTCCCGGGTGAAGCAGAGGGTCTTACATTTACAGAGTCCACAGTTGGTGGCTCCGTTCCTAAGAACTTCCATCCCGCAGTTCAGAAGGGTCTTGAGGATTCTATGAAGCGCGGTGTTTACGGATATCCCGTAATCAAGCTCGCAGCTAACCTCTTTGACGGTTCTTACCATGACGTTGACTCTAACGAAATGTCCTTCAAGATGGCTGCTTCCCTTGCATATAAAGAGTGCATGAAGCTCGCTAACCCCGTTCTTCTTGAGCCCGTTGGCGATCTTGCAGTAACAGTTCCCGAGTCCTACGTTGGTGATGTTATGTCCAACCTTAATAAGCGCCGCGGTAGCGTAATGGGTATGGATCCTGCTGCAAAGCGTGGCTATACAACTATCAATGCTACAATTCCTAAGGCAGAAATTCTTGACTACACAATCACTCTCCGTGCTATGACACAGGGTAGAGGTAGCTTCACATTCACAGAGACAGGCTATGAGCAGGTTCCTATGAATATCGCTATGAAGATTAAGGAAGAGAACGCAGCTAACGAAGAATAATCCTTAAAATATATAACGGCAACGGTTATAATTTTTCCTCATTATAACCTCTGCAGGCGGAGAATTACTCCGCCTGCATTTTTGTTTTGTGCTGTGCTTCAAATTTTGGTTTATAGGTAGATAGTTTGTTTTGAATTTAGAGGAACTTTTGAAAAAGTTCCTCTATAACTCCTCAAAACTTTTTGGCGCGCTTCGCAATTAGATTTCGCGCAAATTGTGTCAACTTGTTGACACAATTTGGGCAGTTCAAATCAATAAAATGCGATAAAAAGCTTTTTTGCTTACTTTTTTCTCGAAAAAAGTAAGTCCGTACTAACTAACTTTTCCCCCATAAATCCCAATTTATCGCACAAAAAAGGCTCTCCAAAAAGGAGAGCCTTGAAATTTGTTTTATTTGTTTATGTCAAAGTTAAGTTCGTTGTAAACCTTGCCATCTGCAGTTCTTACTGCAATAACGCAGCCTGCCCAGTAGGATTTGCCGTTCCAGTTACAAGGAACGATTTCAACAGTAATATCTTCACCTGAGAATTGCTTAAGCCAGTTGTATTGGTTGGCGCTAGAGCAGTAGAGAGTAACCTGTTTGCCGTTGGGTGTTTTGAGCTTAATGTTTGTGTAATAAGCAGTTTCCTCAACTAAGATCTGACCAACTGCAACGTAAACCTCTGTTGAGTGGTCTTCGTCCACATTGAGTGCATAGAAATCATCAAGTGTCTTATCAGTAATGAAGGACTCAGTTGAATATTCATGAGATCCGTAATAGTTTGCAACTACTGTTGCACTTGTGATACAAGTTACACCGTAGCCCTTGCCACCTTCTTTATTCCACTTGTCTCTCTTGCCTTGGATAACTACCTTCTGACCGATTTCAAGACCTGCCCAAACAGAGCTATCATTAACAACTACTGCGATTACACCATTTTCGCTGATAAGGTAGAAACCATCTTTGTTAACAAGGGAAGGACCAATGATACCTTCTACTGTAACGATTTCTCCAACCTCGGCATCAATTACTTCACCGATAGTGATGGAATCGATAGGGCCTACACTACCTACAGTAATATCGATATCACGAGAATGTGTATATTCACCGTAAGTACCTGTGATAGTGATGGTTACATAACCCTCGGATTCTTCAACAACGTTGAATACAAGCTTGCCGTCAACTTCTTCAAAGTATGCAATACTTGTGTTGCTTGAGGAATATGTGAGTGTAGCACCCTCAAAGCCAAGGAGCTCGGAATCAACGCTTGTTACAACCTCGAGTTTGGGGTTGCCTGTATAGTTGGAGAGGAACTGATCCACGCCGTAGTATTCAACAACGTGTTCAGCTGTGTTGGAAAGATCAAATTCAAATCCCTCATCTATAACTGCAACAGGGAGAGCTCTCCATGTACACTTAGATGATTCGGATTTAGCATTGATCAAAGAGTAGTAAACTGTGCAAATCTTGCCGTCGAACTTGTCGAGCCAAGCGAAGTCAGAACCATTGCACTGAGTATAAACATATGTGCCGGTTTTACCATCAAGGTCATCAATGTAGTAGTTTACAAATCCATTTCCGGGAACCTTTTTAACGAGAGCAGTTGTCTTGAAAATTGTTGTTGTAACATTTTCAGTTACAGGAATGTTAACAATTTCCTTTACTGTCTTTTCCTCACACCAGGAGAAGTCGATTTCGTCAGAACCCTTGCCATTTTCATAAAGGATTGCGCTTGAGAGCTGGCAGCATCCCTTGTAGCCGTGCTTTTCAGCACTGCTTTTTTCTGTTTCAAGGATCCACATATCCTTTTCGCCAAGAACTGTGATCTTGTTGCCGATCTTTACCTGACTTGCGATATCACCGTCATAAACGTAGATGGAGTTTGTACCGTCAACGAGGTAAACACCGCTGGGCTTCATGCCGTTAGCGTATGTGATTTGAGCAACCACACCTGTAATCTTAATCAAAGTGCCAACTGCTGCATCACGCGCGTCAACGATTGCCATTTCAGTGTAATCGTCGGGGTTAACGGAGGGGGGAACTTCTACTGAAATGAAGTCGATAAGACGAGCATTCTTTACCTGAGGAGAATCGTTATATGTGCTAAGGATACAATGAAGAAGAACCTCATCTCCCTTAACGGGTGTTTCATCAATCTCGGGGAATTTAAGTTCGCCGTCGTGGCTGTATGTTCCGTAAACGTAAATAGAGCCGGTTTCGTCGGAGATTGTCATCTCGCCGTATGAGGGATTGCTGATCGTTTCGATAGTTCCGCGAATGTAGTATCTGTCGGATGTGCCGTCTTGTCCTGCTTTTTTAGCAATCTCAAGAGCCTCTGCGATTGTGATGATCTCATATTGCTCATCCCAAGCGTCCTTGTCGTCCTCGGGATCACCGTTGTCGCCCTTGTCGGTTGTAGGCGTTCCAGATGTTGTGGGCTGAGTTGTTGTAGAGCCCATAATACCAGTAATAATATCCTCTAAATTACAGCTTGCAAGCATGGTGAGAATCATCACCAACACAAGCACAAGAGAAATGATTTTGGTAAGCTTCATTTTTTGCTCCTTTTTCACTTTTGTTTATTGAGTACATAATCGTACAGTCTAATTTTATAATTAATATGAGAAAAAGTCAACCACCAAAAAACAATTTTTTACATTTTTGTGCATTTTTTAATATATCTTGCAAAAATCAAAAATATAATGTATAATATAACCAAGAATACAGTTTTTTGTTGGGGGAAGGAGAGAGTGAAATGAGCTTTAAAATATATTTTGAGGAGCAACTGAAAAATCATCCCTCAATGCAGTTTTCAGATGCGGTAAAGCTTTGCTATCAAGCGGCTTTCGGAGCGGAGCATTTGCTCTCAAATACGGATAGGGCGCGCGCCTATCTGATAGCTGAATTTAATGCTGTGAGTATCACCGACGAACCACTTTTTGAAAAGATTTCGGATGAAGTGTGCCGCGTTAATCTTGGCGCGTGGAAACGCGAAAAAATGTCCCCCGAGTTGCTTTTTGAAATATTCGAAAGCTCGGCAAAAATAGGGAATAACGGAAAGGAAGAGTTTGAACAAAACTTGAACTGCGCCGAACTTGTCTTGAAAGAAAAATCACCTGATTTTGATGAAGAAAAGTGGCAAAATTTTCTCTCGGAATATAGAAAAATGGGTTGCCCGCCCATTCATCACAGTGAGGATTACCGAGTACACGAACACCCCTCTTATCGCATAGTTAAGATCAAAGAATTGGAGAAAATACTATGACATTTAAATTATTCATACAAGCAATTTTGAAATTCACACTCGGTGTGGTGCTT
>JAZRHW010000150.1:0-1772 GCA_045644965.1 Eubacteriales bacterium | reverse complement strand
TCGAAGCGAAAAGCCAAAATGCGCCGAGGAGGCGATTTACTATTACTTGATGCAGGGTTGGACGGGCTACTCGTGGAACACCGAGCTTTTCCCCGACCACAAGGAGCTTCTTGATTGGTTGCACGAAAACGGATTCAAGGTGCCGCTCAACATTCACCCCTCGCAGGGCGTGAGATTTTTTGAGGATGCCTATGAGGCAATGTGCCGTCGCCTTGGCAAAGACCCCGAAAAGAAAGAAATTATTCCATTTGATATAACTGATGCGGAGTTCAGGGATGCTTATTTTAAGCTCCTTCACCATCCGCTTGAGGATGAGGGTGTTGATTTTTGGTGGATTGACTGGCAGCAGGGCAAGAAAACCAAAACTCCCGGCCTTGATCCCCTTTGGGCGCTCAATCATTACCACTATCTCGACTCGGCAAGGGGAGAGAAGCGTCCGCTTATTCTTTCGAGATACGCGGGTCTTGGTTCTCACCGTTATCCGCTCGGATTTTCCGGTGACACTCATTGCACTTGGAAGAGTCTTGATTTCCAACCGTATTTTACAAATTGCGCCGCCAATGCAGGCTACACCTGGTGGAGTCACGATATTGGAGGTCACGCGAAGGGCACGCAGGACGATGAGCTTTATCTTCGTTGGCTTCAGCTCGGCGTTTTCAGCCCGATAAATAGATTGCACTCATCAAACTCCGATTACATGGGCAAGGAACCGTGGAAGCGAAGCTGGGCAGTAAACAAGATTTCCGAGGATTTCTTGCGACTTCGCCACAAGTTGATTCCCTATATGTACAGTGCAAATTACCGCACTCACACCGAGGGTGAGCCGATTTGTATGCCGATGTATTATCGCTACGATTGTCATGAGGCATATGAGGTGAAAAATCAGTACATTTTCGGTGGTCAGCTCCTCGTTGCGCCGATAACAAGACCTCGCGATAAGAAATTAAATCTTGCCTGTGTGAACGTTTGGCTTCCCGAGGGAAGATGGACGGATATTTTCAACGGCAGAGTGTACGAGGGTGGCAGATTTGTGCCCATGCACCGCGATCTTGATTCCATTCCCGTCCTTGTTCCTGCGGGTGCGATTGTGCCAATGTACAAGAATGATCGCACGAATGATCTTTCACTTGAACAACCGCTTGAGATACATATTTGGCGAGGAAACGGTCACTATGAGCTCTACGAGGATGATGGCGAGACAAATGCTTATCGAAACGGTGCTTTCGCTAAAACCGTGTTTGATTTGATCGAGGACGGTGAAACTCTTCGCTTAACTATCACACCACCCACTGATTCAAAGGGACTTTTGCCCGAGCAAAGAGAGATGGTAATAAAATTCCGCGATATAGTTGCGGATGACATTACTGTTAAGGTTGGTAGTGAGCCGATTGTTATTGAGGTGGAGCAGATAGTTCCTCTCAAAAACGAGGACAAGAATGAGCTGAAAAACGCAATTTTGACGCGCATTCAAACGACGAATGCCTACAAAGAAAGAGTGTTCTCTAAAAAGAAGCTGCCATTCTATTTGTCAAATGCACTTTTGGAACTTGAAATGCTACATTACGAAAAATAAAAAACAAAAGAGCCATCATTGATGGCTCTTTTTTGGCCTCCCCGGCGAGAAGGCTCGCGGAGCGAGCTAAATTTGTCGAGGAGTTTCCGTGCAAGCACGAAACGTCCTTTCGCCAAATTTGCGAACTCGATTTTTGCTTTGCAAAAAGATGGATCAATTAACGAAGGAATAGCAAAAATAAAGAGCCACAAAGTCGGAT
>JAZRHW010000149.1:0-2490 GCA_045644965.1 Eubacteriales bacterium | reverse complement strand
ATCGTTCCCATCCTTCGTGCAGGTCTTGGTATGGTTGACGGTCTCCTCTCCCTTATGCCCGTTGCAAAGGTTGGTCATATCGGTATGTACCGCGATCCCGAAACTCACAAGCCCGTTGAATACTACAGCAAGATGCCCGCGGATATCGAGGAGAGAATTGTAATCCTCGTTGACCCCATGCTCGCAACAGGCGGTTCCGCTTCCGACGCGCTTACAATGCTCAAGGAAAAGTATCATTGCAAACACATCAGATTTATGTGCCTTGTGGCTTGTCCCGAGGGTATTGCAAAGGTTCAGGCTGATCATCCCGACGTTGATATTTATACTGCCGCTATGGATGAAAAGCTCAACGAGCACGACTATATCGTTCCCGGTCTTGGTGACGCAGGCGATAGAATTTTTGGTACACTTTAATTTCGTTTGTAATTCAAGGAGAGGGTAAGATGCCTTCTCCTTGTTTTTCTAATTGATAAGTTAAACTGTTAATTGGGGAGATAGTTGGCTTGGGATTGCCACTTTTTGAAAAAGTGGCGCAAAAACTTTTTATCGCGGCTTCGCAATTGGATTTCGCGCAAATTGTGTTGCGGAGCAACACATAACGATTTTCTTTGCATTTTAACAGGCGCAAAGAAAATCTCTAATTTGCTAATGCAAATAATAGCCGTTTGCTTTGCTTATGTCTATAGTATGACAAAGTAAATTTTAGAAAAACAAAACGCAGTTTTGATTTTCGTAGTTTGAACGATAAAATACTCGGCGAAAGCTTGCTTTCGTAAGAGGATTTTCTTGGGCAAACCGATAAATTGCAAGCAATTTATCGAAAATTTACGCGAAATCAACACAAACCCAATCGGCAAAAAAGCTTTTTGGTTCTTTTTCTCGAAAAAGAACAATCCTTATCTATCTAACTCTAAAACACTTGGAGCAAAAATGAAAGAATTTCAAATAAAGAAGAACGATGCGGGGCAGCGACTTGACAAGTTTCTCACGAAAGCGGTCAAGGGACTTCCGACATCATTGATGTACAAATATATAAGAACAAAGAAAATAAAGGTAAACCGTGCGAGGACGGAGCAAAAATACGTGCTTTGTGAGGGAGATATCGTGCAGCTTTTCATCAAGGACGAGTTCTTTGACTCGCCCGAGAGGGACGACAGCGCGCTTGCTTCCATCAAGCCGAAATTGACGATTGTTTACGAGGATGAGAACATCATCCTTTGCAACAAGCGCCCCGGTGTGCTTGTCCACGAGGACGACGAGGGTAAGGGTAACACTCTTATTATGCACATCAAGGCATACCTCTATCAAAAGGGTGAGTATGACCCCGATGCGGAGCAGAGCTTTGCGCCTGCACTTTGCAATAGAATTGACCGAAACACGGGCGGTATAGTTATCGGTGCAAAGAATGCCGAGGCACTTCGCGTGATGAACGAGAAGATAAAGAACGACGAGATTTCAAAGTTCTACTATTGTGCCGTTCACGGAAAAATGCCCAAGAGGGCGGACACCTTGACGGGATTTTTGCTCAAGGACAGCGACAAAAATCAAGTAAAGATTTTTGACAAGCTGGTCAAGGGCTCAAAGAATATCATTACAAAATACAAGGTGGTTGCCGAGAAAAACGGTATGAGTCTTTTGGAGGTCGAGCTTGTTACGGGAAGAACGCACCAGATCCGCGCTCATATGAGCTATATTGGTCATCCCCTCGTTGGCGACGGAAAATACGGAATCAACAAGGATGATCGTGCACGCGGATACAAATATCAGGCGCTCTACGCCTACCGTTTAAGATTTGATTTTGACGACGACTCGGGCGCACTTGGATATTTACGTGGCAAAGAGGTCAAGCTGAGTCGTGATGACGTGTGGTTTTTGAAGGATTTTATTAACGAAAAGAAATAATTGAAGCGGTGCATTTGCACCGCTTTTTATTTTTGGAATACAAAAAATGAGATTAGGGCGCAAATGAGTCCTTGGAGCATCTTGAGAATAAAATATCTTTTAAATGAAAGCCCGTATCCGTCGCAAAGGGATATTATTTGAAAATGGACTGAGAGCCCCGACCAACCCACTATCGCTCCGCAAGCGGCAGCTCGCAGGGAGAGGCTTGGGATGCTCGCGCACTCCAGCACACCGTTGGTTATTTCAAGCGAACCGAGAATAATTCCTTGTGCGCCCTCGGGGATGCCGACAGCATCCAGGGGAAAACGAAGAGCCGCGATAAGTGCGTAAAAGAAAATCACGCACGCGCAAATGAGGAGCATTGAATATGCGGAATGTGAAATCGCGCCAACGATTATCTTTGAAATCGGTGGGCGATTTGTGTTTTCCGTCCTAAAAAATTCAACACTTGTCAGCTTTGGTGCTGATTTTCTTGTCAAAAATCCAACAATTAGGGCTGAAGTGACTGCTATCGCCCACAAAACCCACCCGTCAGCCACGCTTCCGAGCACCCCAAGGCCTACAAATCCGGTCAAAAAAGATAGTGAG
>JAZRHW010000148.1:0-2088 GCA_045644965.1 Eubacteriales bacterium | reverse complement strand
TCCATCTCCTTGGGCACAACTACGATACCGCCGGGATGCTGACCCGTGGTACGCTTTACGCCAACGCATTTTGAAACGAGTCGGTTCATTTCCGCTCTTGGCAAGCTTATTCCCTTTTCCTCAAGATATTTAAGCACAAAGCCGTATGCGGTCTTATCCGCGACACCACCGATAGTTCCCGCACGGAAAACGTTTTCCGCACCGAAAAGCTCTTCGGTATATTTATGCACCTTTCCCTGCACCTCGCCCGAGAAGTTAAGGTCGATATCGGGGGATTTTTCACCGTAGAAGCCAAGGAAGGTTTCAAAGGGAATATCGTGTCCGTCGGCACAGTATTTAGTTCCGCACTTGGGACAGTTCTTATCGGGAAGGTCAAAGCCGGAGCCGACCTCACCGTTCATAAAGAATTCGTTGTTTTGACAGTTTGGACAATAGTAGTGTGGCTTGAGGGGGTTAACCTCGGAAATTCCCGCACAGGATGCTACAAACGACGAACCAACCGAGCCACGAGAACCAACAAGATATCCGTTATCCTCACTATATTTTACGAGCTTTTGCGCAATGATATAAAGCACCGCAAAGCCGTTTTTGATAATTGATGTGAGTTCCTTATCAAGTCGGTTTTTAACGTATTCGGGCAGGGGTTTGCCGTATTTTTTCTCCGCATTACCATAGCAAATTCTTTGAAGATCCTCTTCAGCGCCCTCAATTTTAGGTGTGAATGTTCCCTTCGGGAAGGGTCTGATGCCATCCTCAACCATATCCGCTATAAGATTGGGGTTTTTAACTACTACCTCGTATGCCTTCTCTTCTCCAAGATATGAGAATTCCTCAAGCATTTCCTCGGTTGTGCGGAAATAGAGGGGGCAATCGCGGTCAGCGTCCTTAAATCTCATGCCTGCGAGAAGAACCTTACGTCCAATCTCGTCGTCGGGGTTGAGATAGTGAACGTCACAGGTAGCAACGACGGGCTTTTTATACTTCTCGCCAAGCTCAACGATTTGTCTGTTGAGGTCGCGGAGCTCCTCGTCATTTGCCACAGTTCCGTCATCTATGAGGAAGCGGTTATTTGAAATGGGTTGAATTTCAAGGTAGTCATAGAAGCTAACGATATCACGGATATCGTCCTCGGGCTTCTTTTCAAGTATTGTACGGTAGAGTTCGCCCGCCTCACAAGCGGAGCCGATAATAAGTCCCTCGCGGTGCTTTTCAAGCTCACTCTTGGGGATACGGGGCATTCTCTTATAATACTTGAGATATGAATGTGACACGAGCTTATAAAGATTTTTAAGACCCGTGGGGTTCTTTACAAGAATAATTTGGTGATAGGGCTTAATTGTGAGAGGATTTGCATTCTCACTCATATCCCTCTCGAGATCTGCAAAGGTTTTGATATCAAGACGGGACATCTTGTCCACCATCTTGAAGAAAATATTTGCAAGCATCTCCGCGTCATCACAAGCTCTATGATGATTGAAGTCGCCAAGGTCATAATACTTTGCTACCGCGTCAAGCTTATGTGATTTAAGATCCGCGTTAAGAAAACGTGAAAGAGTTACGGTATCAAGATAGGGATTTGTAAATTTATATCCACATTCTCTTGATGCCTTTCTTATAAAGGACACGTCAAAGTTTGCATTATGTGCAATAAGAAGTCGGTCGCCGATAAAGTCGAGGAATCGTGCGAGTACCGCATCAATTTTATCCGCATCCGCAACCATGGAGTCATCAATTCCCGTGAGTTCAGTAATAATCTCGGGAATAGCTACACCGGGATTTACAAACTCGTTAAATCCCTCAAGAACCTCCCCGTCCTTGATCTTTACTGCGCCTATTTCAATTATTTGTGAATTGAGCACGGAAAGACCAGTGGTCTCAATATCGAAAACGATAAATTCCTCGGTGAAAGATCCCTTATATTCACCCGTAACGGCACTTGTTTTATCGTTTACAAAGTATGCTTCCATACCGTAAAGCACCTTCATATCGAGCTTTTCGGCGGCAAGCATTGCCATTTGATACGCCTGTACGTTACCGTGGTCGGTAATCGCAACCGCGCGGTGTCCCCACTCGTGCGCCTTCTTAACA
>JAZRHW010000147.1:0-1739 GCA_045644965.1 Eubacteriales bacterium | reverse complement strand
ATAGGTGTTTGCAACGTTGTGGGATATTCCACAAATAACGTTGCTCAACTTACCGCAGGAATGGTGCTATCCCTGATAAACAGGCAAAACGAATATAGAAGAAGTGTTTGCGACGAAAGTTATTCGAGGGGCGGTGTTGCCAATATTCTCGCGCCCACGTATCACGAGATTGACGGACTCACTTGGGGTATTGTCGGATGCGGAAATATCGGTAGACGAGTAGCAAAAATTGCCGACGCATTGGGTTGCAAAATCCTTGTAAATAAGAGGGAAGCGACATCTGATTTTGAATGTGTTGACATTGACACCCTTTGTCGTGAGAGCGATATTATTACTCTTCACACACCTCTTAATGAAGGAACTCGCGGACTTATAGACGGAGATAGAATAGCTCTTATGAAGGACGGTGTTATTCTCGTTAACGTTGCACGAGGAGCTGTTACTGACGAGGTTGCAGTTGCTGAGGCGATAAAGAGTGGCAAGATTATGGGATTCGGTTGCGACGTATATTCCGCTGAGCCCTTTGGTAGTGAGCATCCGTATTTTGAAATCAAGGATATGGACAATGTAATTCTTACACCACACATGGCGTGGGGCTCATATGAAGCGCGCGTGCGTCTTTGCGACGAGGTGAAAAAGAACATTATCGCCTTTTTTAAGGGTGAAATAAGAAATAGAATAGACTTGAAATAAGGAGAAAATCATGGCTAAAAAAAGCACGTTTTTTGAGGATTTTAAAAAATTTATAATGCGTGGAAACGTTATTGATATGGCTGTCGGTGTTATCGTCGGCGGTGCGTTTACCGCAGTAGTTAACTCTATGAGTAACAATATTTTAAGACCCATAATCAACTGGATACTTACACTCATTTTGGGTAAGGAGAGCCTCAGCGAGGTTTACACCTTCCTTCAAACTGCATACAAGACGGATGAAAGCGGCGCGCAGGTGATTGACCTTGCGGAGTCCATCTACATTGACTGGGGTGCGCTCATAAATGCCATCATCAATTTCATCGTTATCGCATTCGTTCTCTTTACAATTGTTCGCGTTATCAACAATCTTCGCGGTCTTAACGAGGGAATAGTTTCCGTTGTTGATAAGAATACCTTTACAAAAGCGGAAAGAAAAGAGCTTAAAGCCAATGGCATCAATCCCAAAAATTTTGAGGCGGCAAAGGATTACTTTGTAGAAAAGGAAAGACTCGCCAAGGAAGAAGAGGAGAGAGCCCGTGCCGAAGCTGAAGCTGCAGCGGCAGCCGAGAGGGCGGCTAATCCAACAAGCGAGGATCTGCTCAAGGAAATTCGTGATCTTCTTAAGAATAAATAATAAAAAGCGGTTGTCAATATTTTTGGCAACCGCTTGAATTTTCTTTAAAGATATGATATAATATATTAGTTAATTTACCTTGAAAGGAGAAGCAAATGAAGACGAGGATTTTAGCCGTAGTAGGGCCTACCGCCAGCGGAAAAAGTGCGCTTGCCATTGAGCTTGCAAAGCGTCTTGGAGGCGAGATAATTTGTTGCGATTCAATGCAAATCTACAAACAAATGAATATCGGAACTGCAAAGCCGAATGCGGACGAGCTATCGCAGGCTACTCATCATCTATTTGATTTTGCCGATCCTTTTCAGAGCTTTTCCTGTGCCGATTATATTCCGCTTGCCGAGAGAACTGTTGAGGATATAGCATCCCGTGGCAATTTGCCGGTATTTTGCGGTGGAACGGGGCTTTATCTTGA
>JAZRHW010000146.1:0-4139 GCA_045644965.1 Eubacteriales bacterium | reverse complement strand
GTGAACCACAATGGTTGCTCGGGCGTACCGAAAAGAATATATAATAGAAGGATAGCGAGTCCGTAGCCCCACAAAAAGGGAAGCACCATATTTTTATTGCTCAAGAAACCATGTGTAAAACCCGTAAATATACTTTCTACGCAAAATCCCAATAAGGAAACAACGACCATAACCATAATTAATGCGTAAATATTCTTCTTTTTTGCCATATTAACCACCTTTCCACCGACTTTATGTCAGCAATTTACTTTTTATATATTGTACAATATTAGTGTTAACTGAATGTCAAATGAAATTCAAGAAATGTTGATAAATGTCTTTTTGTTGAAAATGAAACAAACCGCCTATGTTAATGGGCGGTTTGTGATACTATTCGATAACGTTGTATACCTCTTTATAGAGGGTGCTTTTTATAATATTATATGTTGGTGTGTCGATTTTTGTTCCCGAAGTCATAATAAGAAGGGGAATGGCATCTCGTCCTTCTCCAAGAGAGGGTTGTATGTAGGGATATGCATTTAGATTCATGCCGTTTCTCTCGTAAAAACCAATGCGGCGGCGTGTTAGCTCATCCTCTGGCGGCTCTACCTCAAGACAAACGATATTCGGAGATGTTTTAATTATTTCGCGCAAAATAGACGCGCCAAGGCCCTTGCCCCTGAGATTCGGGGTGGTGGCAAGATGCTCCACAAATGTAAAATCATCAAATTGCCATATTGCCGCGATACTAACAATTTCACCATTTTCGCGCGTACAAAAAACGCGGTAAGCATCCTTTTCAAAGAGAGCCTTTTGTCCCTCATAGGAGCGAATTTCCGTATCGGGAAAGCTATCGCACATTATTTTATAAATTTTGTCAAAATCATTCAAAAAAGCTTGATTCATATAAAAATCCCACCTTTCCCATCAATTATATACAAATCGGCATGCTTTGTCAATAATTGCAACTGTTTTTTGAAGATATTTTGAACATAATAAAATTAAAAAGGGGGGAGAAAAATGAAAAAATACGCTTTTAAAATAATAGCGATATGCCTTGCAATTTTTGTGTTCACTCCGATAATGCAAGCGTACGCTGCGGAGTATTATTGGTATTGTAAGCGAAATTCGGAGCACCGCCAGCCCGACAGTGATAGTAATTTCACTTTTTTGGAAGAATATGGCGGAGTTTACGTGGATAAAAAACACGGAGATAATGTGGAGGACAAGGTTATTTATCTTACCTTTGACGTGGGATATGAAAACGGCAACGTCGCTAAAATAATGGATGTTATGAAGGAAGAGGGAGTGTCAGGCTCCTTTTTCATACTTGACAACGTGATAAATAGAAATCCCGATTTGGTTTTGCGAATGGCTAACGAAAAACACCTCGTTTGCAATCACACTATGAATCATAAAAATCTTGTAGGCAAGAGCGAGGAAGTGCTAAAGGATGAAATTTTGGGGCTTGAGAAGAAATACGAGGAGCTGACGGGCCAAAAAATGGCAAAGTTCTTTCGACCGCCCGAGGGAACATTTGACAAGGACTTGCTAAAAGGGGTACAGTCCCTCGGATACAAAACGGTATTTTGGAGTTTCGCCTACGCGGATTGGGACAATAAAACTCAAATGTCAGAAGGAGCCGCGATGAAAAAGATACTGGATAATCTTCACAACGGGGAAATAATGCTTCTTCATCCAACGAGCGAAACAAATGCAAAAATAATGAAAAAAATGATTATTGAGCTTAAAAATCAGGGATATCGCTTTGCGACACTTGACGAGCTATAGGGAACTACCTCATTCAGCGCAGAACAAAAGCCACTGAAAATAAAAAAGAGAAAATAGTGCTAAACTCAGCAGTATTTTCCCATAAGGAAGAAATCCGTCGAAAAATTCGACGGATTTCTCCATTTTTATGTGGCTTTTTAGCCGCGATTTCGCTCTCTGGCGTACCTTTGTACGCCGACGAGAACGAACTCACGTCTTCTGCATCTAAATGCGATAGCCCCTTGTGAAATTAGTGTACGTGACCGCCTGCGCTTGCGAGGAGGGAGATCACGATGGTTGCAGCACCCAAAACCATAAGGCCTGCGAGGATAATGCAGATTGCTCTGACAACTTTTGTCTGCTTGTTCATAACAGTTACTCCTATGTTAAATTAAATAATTTATTAATCAAAAATCTTTTTAAGATCTTTTTCCGAAATTGCTGTTCCCGTAGCGGGAATTTTTATTTTCTTATAACCCGTGTTGTCAAGATGCTCGGAGAACTTGTCCGTAGCTCTTGTGAGCTTTTGTCCCTTCTTGCAGGTGAATACGGTAGTTCCTGCGCTTGCACGGTTGGTCTTGATGGGAATAAGAGAGGTCTTTACCACGATTGCCTTCTTTTGATTGTTCACAAGAAGCAAGTCATACGGCTTTTTCTCGTCCTCGTAGAATGCGGCAACTATGGGGCTTGCATCACTGTAAGCACCAACAAGCTTCTTTCTAACCGCTTTGGTTTGGTAAGAGGTGATAGGAACTCTGACAGCCTTGCCGTTTTCAAAGAGGAATACCATATTGTGCTTTTCGGGGTAATCCTTGATTATCTTGATGAAGATCGGCTTTTCACCGGGATCCATACCGAGCTTTGCGGGCATATATTCACCCATATCACTCGCCTTGCAGTTTTCAAATTCGCCAACCTTGGTCTTAAAGCATTTGCATTGATCAGTGAATACGATAAGTTCGGCAAGTGTGTCGGTGAACTCGTAGAACACTACCTTGTCGCCGTCCTTGACCTTTTGCTCGTCGTTGCCTCGGAGCGACTGAGGAGTGATGCGCTTGAAGTAGCCTTCCTTGGTCATATAAATGTGAACGTCGCTCTTTTCGATGTGCTCCTCGTGAACGTATTCAACTACCTCGGAGTCATCCTGAATCATGGAAACGCGAGGTTTGCCATATTTCTTCTTAACCTCGTTAAGCTGCTTTGCAATAAAGCCCTTGAGCTTGAGCTCGTCCGCAAGAATTTCCTCAATTTGAGCAATCTCTTGCTGAAGTCCCTCAATTTCGCTAATTCTATTGATAATGAACTCGCGGTTGAGGTTACGGAGCTTGATGTCAGCAATGTAATCCGCCTGAATCTCGTCAATGGAGAAGCCCTTCATAAGGTTGGGGATAACGTCACTGTCCTTTTCAGTTCCACGAATGATGGCGATAGCCTTGTCAATGTCGAGGAGTATTTTTCCAAGCCCGAGAAGGAGATGGAGCTTGTCCTTTTTCTTCTTCAAGTCAAAGTTCAATTCTCTACGGCAACATTCCATACGGAATTTGATCCATTCCTGCAATATCTCAATAACGCCCATTTGACGGGGTGAGCCGTTTATAAGCACGTTGAAATTGCACTTAAAACTGTCCTCAAGAGGAGTCATCTTGTAAAGACGTGCCATGAGCTTGTCGGGATCGGTTCCACGGCGAAGATCAAGAGTGAGCTTGAAGCCCGAGAGGTCGATCTCATCACGGAAATCGACGATTTCCTTTACCTTGCCTTCCTTAATAAGTTCCGTGAGCTTTTTCATAATAAGCTCAATGGACGTAGAGTAGGGAATTTGAATAATATCTATACAGTTTTGCGCCTTGTCATAAACGTATCTCGCGCGGATCTTGACTGAACCCGAACCGGTTTCGTATACCTGACGCATCATATCTCGATTGTAAATAATTGTTCCGCCACCGGGGAAGTCTGGCGCTTTAACAATTTCGAGTATCTTATCAACGCTTGTTTTGGGATTTTTGAGAATCGCTACAGTCGCGTCGCAAATCTCAGCAAGGTTGAAGGAGCAAATTTCACTCGCCATACCAACCGCAATACCCTTGTTCGGTGTAACGAGAACGTTGGGGAACGAGGTGGGGAGTAGAACGGGCTCCTGCATTGTGCCGTCGTAGTTGTCAATAAAGTCAACTGCGTCCTTATCGATTCCACGGAAAAGCTCCGCGCAAAACGGATCGAGTTTTGCTTCGGTATAACGGCTCGCCGCGTATTTCATTTCGGACGAATACTGCTTACCAAAGCTTCCCTTGGAGTCAACTAAGGGATGAAGAAGCGCTTCATTTCCTCGTGTTAGACGAACCATAGTTTCATAGATCGCCGCATCACCGTGGGGGTTGAGCTTCATTGTT
>JAZRHW010000145.1:0-11008 GCA_045644965.1 Eubacteriales bacterium | reverse complement strand
ACTCCGTCGGGCGCGGTGTAAACGGTGGGGTCGATCGAGAAAATATCGGGCGAGGGCTTGCCGCGGAATATCCATTCGCCCTCGAAAGGATCGTCTGCGGGGCCTTCCATAATGAAGAGACGCTTCTGGCTCGGCTCGGGCTTGATGCGTCCGCTTGTGTAAACGTACCACTTGCCGTTCGAGCCGCGATGCATTTCGGGAGCCCAGATGTCGCCCCAGATACCGTCGCGTTCGCCGTTCGGAGTATAGAGGATGCGCGAGTCGCCGTCGGTGACGATCGAGCCCGCGTGGCGGCTGCGGAAGAGCTCAAGCTTTGAACCGCGGGTGAAAAGAGCGTAGTAGTAACCCGTCTTGGGGTCATAGGTCATAAAAGGGTCGGGCGCGTCAAAGGGGGAAACGGGATTCCTGAATTTTTTCATAGTGAGTACCTCTTTTTGTAAAGTTGATTGTTTTTTGTTACATATCCGAAATCGGCATAGTGCTTTATCAGTGACACTGCTGATAAATATTTGTTTCAGTTAATTATAGCATTTTTTTGGCAGACAGTCAAGCTTTATCTTATTTCTTTTGAAGTTTACAGTTTGTTATCCGATGTCAATCTACTCAGGGCTTTTGCAGCGCCTTCATTGCCTTGGTCGGCGGATTTTTTGTACCATATAAGAGCTTGTTCAAGGTTCTGTTCGACACCGGTACCTTCTTCATAACAGCAAGCGATGTTCTTTTGTGCCTGGGCGTGACCTTGCAGAGCAGCATTCATAAAGTATTGAGCTGCTTTTTCGTATGACTGATCTACACCTTTACCGAAGTAGTATGCATATCCAACCTCACATTGGGAGTGTGCCATACCTTGGTCAGCCGCCTTCATAAACCATTCGAACGCTTTTGCATAGTCCTGCTCTGTTCCGATTTCATTTTTATAACACAAGCCCAAAGCATACTGAGCATATTTATTTCCACCGTTTGCGGACTTCAGATACCATTCAACTGCTTTTTCGTAGGACTTGTTTACACCTCTGCCGTAATAGTAAGCGTGTCCGACTTCACATTGAGAAGATTTATCGCCTTGCATTGCTGCTTTCATAAACCATTCGAAAGCTTTTGTGTAATCAACATCGCAGCCCTTGCCGTGTTTGTAACATAAACCGACATTGTATTGAGAGGACGAGTTACCGTTTTGAGCGGATTTTAGATACCACTCAAATGCCTTTTCATAGGATTGTGCCACACCTATGCCGTAATAGTAAGCGTATGCGACTTCACATTGAGAAGATTTATCGCCTTGCATTGCTGCTTTCATAAACCATTCGAAAGCTTTTGTGTAATCAACATCGCAGCCTTTGCCGAGTTTGTAACATAAACCGACATTGTATTGAGCGGATAAATTACCGTTTTGTGCGGATTTAAGATACCATTCAAGTGCTTTTTCGTAGCATAAGTCAACTCCGCGTCCGTAGTAATAGGCATTTGCGACTTCATACTGTGCGTCGGCATCATTGGTTTCGGCGAGCTTCAGATACCATTCGAAAGACTTGGCAAGATCCCGGGGCACGATATTGCCGTTTTTGTATATTCTTGCCAACAATCTCAGAGCCTGAGTAAAGCCGTGACTTGCGGCTTTTTCAAACAATGATAATGCCGTTTCGTAGTTTTGTTCAACACCAAAACCGTTATAGTACATAACAGCCAGATTATAGTGAGCAAGGGGATTACCATGCTTGCATGCATCGGTAAGGTACTTAAGTGCCTGAGCATAGTCCTTTTCCACTCCAATGCCATCCAAATAAAACCCACCGAGAGAAGCCATGGCATCGGGAACACCATTGTCCGCGGCTTTTTTGAACCATTCGTAAGCTGCTTTGTCGTCTTTTTCAACACCTTGTCCGAGATGGATAAGGCAGGCGGTAAAGTATTGAGAAAGAGCGTGGTCTTGTTTTGCTGCAGATAAGTATAGTTCGTAAGCTTTTTTATTGTTTTGTGCAACTTCGTGCAGACCTCTGTAATAACTCTCGGCGAGCAGATATTGTGCTTCAGCCAAGCCTCTGTCTGACCATAGAGTTAACCATTCAACAATTTTGGAATGTATTAACGAATGTTTGTCCTTGGAGGTCTTTTCAATTGCTTGGTTGAGTATGTTTACAATATCTAACCATTTGTTATAGAGAGCAGTCCATAATTTATATCCGGATTCATTGTAACTCGAGATCAAGATATCGCTTGTTATGTCTATGCATTCAAGTATTTGATCTATATGTTTATCTGCATCTAATAACAAAAATGCCTTAATTTTCGACATAAACAAAGGAATGAGAGGTAAGGCGTTGTCTGATAACGCGCCCAAAAGTGATATTGTTTTATCACAAAGTACAATAGCTATGTTTAAATGCTCGACGTTTCCTATGTTTAAATGTACGTCTACAAGATTTTGTACAGTCTGATTTGTTTCATCACCGTATTTTCCTAAATGACTGTCATTTTTATTTGTTTCAATAAATGACAGACATTCCTCTAAAAGCTCGATTGCCTTTTCCTTTTCATTAATGTCCCCTTTGGCAAGTTGTTTAGCGAATAATCTGAAAGCAGCTGTGAAATGGGTATAATCGGGATTTGTTTTTTGAGATTCGAATCGCTGATATTCATATTTCATAATTTGAAGTAAGTCATTACAAAGTGCAATAACTGTATCATGACTGTTTTCAGCATCATATATTTTTACGGCATATTCAATGATTGTCTTGATTTTATAAAAACATTTTGATCCGGTATCTTCTTTATCCCAATTTTGATCAATTTGGTTCATTGATCTGATTGCTTTTATAAGGTTCAACAAAATACTTTCAAAACAAACAAAAAAGTATTCTGTTTTCAATAGTACAGATTTTTTGCTTTCTATGCAACGGAGTAGAGATTCGCATTCGAGTAAGTACGCTGCAAATAATTTGAATTGTTTGGTTTCCAACGATTTGCGTAACAGTACGTTTACGTAATTAACTCTTTGCGCAAACAAATCGGAGACTCTCTCCATATTGTCATCGTTCAGATTTACCGATAGGTACGCATTGAATAAGCAGCTTACATTGTCAAAATGATAATCGGGTTTTATTTTTTCAGCTATTTCAAATTCTTTTTCGGCAATTAACAGAATATTTTGCTGTTCTCCCTTGCATTCAAAAATTCTTCTCGAATATCCGTATATGGTTTTCAAATCTTCCAAAAGTGATTTATTATCTTCTGAAGGAAGGTTTGACTCCGTCAGTGAAATATAATCCGAAATAATTGCTAAGGATTCGTCCAGTATCTTATTCATTTGTTCCGGAATATACCGATGATATCTTTTGAACAGCTCAATTTGATACAAAACTAAGTTTGAAAGACAGCAATAATACCAATATGCATTAGATTTTGAGAAATACTTCGACGTTACCCGATGCTCAAGTTCTACTGCCTTTCGGTAAAAATCAATTGCCTCAATTTCTTTCTTTGACCATTGTTCTGCGATGCGGTAATTGTTAATCCCGGGGCGGTGATCTTGAATTTCTTTCATAGTCGTATGCCCGATTCCTTTATAGCATTCGGCTAAAATCTGCATACCGTAAATCCCCTGTTCACTTTCGCTGTAGGCGGATATCTCTTTGATTCCCAAAGATAATAGTTTTTTCTTGACTTCACGTTCTCCTTGACCAAAAATCGTATATAGGTTGTCACTCAAAAAATGGACCAGATTTATCAATCTTAAGCAATCTTTTTTTCCCACTTGGCTGATCCATTCCGTAAATATTTTTTCCGCTTTTTCTGTGGAAACGGCATCATGTATGCCAAGTGCAATTGTTTCTCTCTGCTTTTTGTTCCAGTTGCTCATAGCATACATTATATAATCCGCAAGCTCTTCATTGCGTTCCAGAGCAATCAGCATTTTGGTAATATCATATGAGTACTCCGGCGTAAAAAAGCAGTTTTGGTCGACAAGGTAATCAATTGCCTTTGAATATTTGAGTGAAATATTATTCGAATGTTCAATAAAATTCCGTCTTAAAGTGTTGGAGGAAAAACGGATGATATGGTCGTCAAATACGTCGATAAGGTTTTGAGCGTAATTGATGTACAGCGAAAAATCAAGTGAATTGATGATAATACCGTACTTTTGCATCCATTTTTTCCAAAAGTCTATGCTTAATCCGTGTTCCCATAATGCCAGATATTCTAAAGCTTCCAACAGAGGTCTGTCACCAAAATATTTGGCGGTTTCAATCATGAAATATACCAGAAACTCGTAATAATTCTCAGGGATATCACGTACCAATTCTATCTGACGTGCAATGATTGCATCATTTCCGTCTCCGTAAGCGTTTATAATATCAAAATCAGCTTTATCCATTATCTCTAAACGGCGAAGAACCGTTCCGATGTATTTGGGTGAAGAAGAACCGATTTTGGAGGAGATAAGTGTTATAACTTTTGGTGATAATTCTTTGCCGTAATTATTTAGTATACCTTTTATTAAGCTTTCTTTTTCAGACAAACCGATAGATGTTAATTTGAAAGTCCTGCATAAAGAATTAAAGCTTTTTAGATTGTTTTCATTAAAAAAGCTGCAAATATGTATACTGTGCTCAACATGATAAACTGATGCGAAGTATACGTCTTTGTTGTATAAAAGCTCTAAATCCAACTTGTCAGAATCATCTATTAGAATAAACAGAGGTCTTTTTTGAGTTCTGTCATAGGTTTGTATTTTGTCAAAAACTTGCTGCTGAAGTTCGTATTCATTTTCTTCTGCTTCCTCTTGACCGTATAAAGGCTTGATACTTTTAGAACCATTTGCTTTTCTGTTTTCAAAACTGTAATATGATGCTACGGTGCCATTGATTATTGTATCAAGTTTATGTATATCCGCTTCATCTTGAAATTGTATCACAGAACTGTATGTTTTTTGATCGCTTGAAAAATTATCCGATACAGAATTACAATTGAGTCTTACCTCAATTTGACTCATTACATATCTCAATACGTCTTTTTTAGAATCCAGCTCACGGGATTTGCAGCAAAATATCGGTAAAACATCATATCCTTCATTTTCAAGTTTTGTCGCTATATAACTCATCATTGTAGTTTTTCCGCTACCATCTGCTCCGGAAACAATAATGTGATTATTGGATAAAATCTCATTTTTGAGTTCTTCCGCTTTTTCGTGAAAAACGATAAAATCCTTTGATTTTTCTTTAACAATATTCCACTGTGAACGGTTGATTTTCTCATAAAGCGGGAGATTTGCGTACTCTTTCCACTCATCTTCCATCATTTCTCTTATATCGCTCACTACGGTATCGGCGAAAGTGTCCAGACCGCGCAGGGTTTTGCCGTCGGGCGATGCTTTGACTTTATAGGTTCTGACTCTGTCTCCCGCAATTCTGATAATACGGTCCTTGAGCTCTTTCAGACGTGCCGCATCTGTGTCATTAATGCTTTTGTATTCTTCGGGAATACTGTCTTCAAATTCACGAAAGTAGAAAAGAGTACGCGAAAGCTGTGAATTATCGCTCAATGCGCCGTATTCGATCTCGAGCGCGGTAACGCTTCTTTCTACATCGTCAATAGCAAAATTTTTTCTGTCGGCGGCATCCTTTATCAGTTTTTTATCCGGAACCCAACCGTATCTGTCACCAAGAAGCACTATCATATAAGGCTTGCAACGGTCGATCTCGTTAAGGCATACGGACAGAACTTTACGCGCTCCCTCTTCGCTTTCAAGTTCACCGGTGTTTACACCCCAACGAAGATCGCAAAATGATACACTTTCCCCATATTCCCGAGCGTATGTATTTAATTTCGGTGTTATAACAGTATGAAATAAGTCTCTTTCATTCTGCATATCTTTGAATGTACTGGAAACAAAAATTCGTTTCATGTTTTTCTCCTTATTTTGGGAAAAATAGTATATCGGACGGTAATAATCAGTTTTTCGGACATTTGAATCAATTTTACGATCCGGGCAGCGGATTTGATTTGGCATATAAAAGTGCCTGATTCAGGCGCGCTGAATTATGGGATTTACGACAGTTTCCTTCTGGTAAGCTCAAGCTCCTCTGCCGCTTCGAGGGTGGTGCTGTGGTCGGCGCCGAGGGTTCTCAGGCGGGAATTGTATATTTCTTCAAACAGTTCGGCGGCTTTTGGGTAGTTTCCGATGAAGAAATAGTTATACGCGATATTGCGCAGGACGGATACGGTGAAGCTGTGGTCGCATCCTAATGTATTTTTGAAATACAGATATGCTGGCTCTTCGGCACCGTTTGATTTTTCGTAATCGCCAAGCATTGCGTATGATTTTCCGAGAAGAAATTCCGCGATCTGCGTATCGGCATCGTTTTCGCCGAATTTTTTCCGACGCAGAGTGTACTCTTTTTCAAAAATATCAACGGCTTTTTCTGCGTTTTCCTCGGATATATAATTCATTCCGAGCTTGTGGAGTGTTTTAAGGGTTGCGTGGTAATTCTCACCGAGCAATTTGCACTGAATCGAATACAGCTCTTCAAGATAGGGGATCAATGCCTTGCTCTCAAGCATTTCCTCGTATAATTCAACCAATTGGACGAAAATGTCGAGCGAAGACCGGGACTCGTTTCCGCACGCCGCACAGTTGAGCTCGTATGCTTTTTTGAGCTTTTCCTCGGCTTTGCCGTAATTTTTTGCCGATTTATACGCGATTCCGAGGTCTTTAAGTGTCATTCTGACGTCGTAATCGTTCTCTCCCTTAATCTTTAACTGAATAGCATAAATTTTTTCGCGAGCGTCGATCTCTTCTTGAAATTTGTCCGACTCATGACAGTAGAAAGCGTAGTGCTTCAAGCTCATAATCGTCTTTCGGTCCTCTTCGCCGAGGGCTTCAAGGTTTTCCTGATAAATAATGAAAGTCAGATCTGCGGCTTTGGCGAAAAGTCGGCGTCGCTCGGGGGCGGTGAGGTTGGAATAGCGCGCCTGATTGTCATATTCGTTTGCGAGCATTTCTGCGGCGATGGAGGCGTTTACGTTCCCGATCGTTCCTGATGTTTCACGGAGATGAGCATATATTTTCTCTCTCGCCGTGATCGCGGATTCGTATTTTTTGTAGAAGGAATAAGCGTTTGCAAGCTTTAAGAGCCAACCGAACTGTTCCGGGGTATCTGAATATTTACAGCTCAAATCATAGGCTGCCGCGATCACGCGGATAACTTTTTCCCCGTCCTCAATATGTTCGCGCGGAATACTGTTTGTGGATACGTAGAGATTTGCGAGCTTGTAGATATTTGCGATTGCGGGCGGATACGTAGCGGGATGATTCGCTTTATAATAATCGCAAAGCTCCTCGCGTAAAGCGATGGTTGCTTCGCGGTATTCCATGATGCTCGGCGCTACCGGATAATACTCGCAGTATATTTCCGCCAGCTTTTCCATAGCCTCGGGAAGTTTTTTATCGGCAGCCGATTTGATTAGCTTTTCGGCTCGTTCGCGGTCGATTTCAACATCAATACCGTCCAGATAAGCAAGACCGATCAGAAAATTGTGCTCGGGATCATCGTTGTTTTCGGAAACGGCGACTTTCGAAATAGTGTCCAGCAAGAGCTTTTTGAACAGCTCATCTTCGCTCGGATTCACGCATTCGGGAATATCTTCGTAATTCGCACGCAGTTCTGCTTTATCTGTCACTTCCATTTCTGCGGGAATGATGTCCATTCCCGAAGCCTTGGCATCGGGATATTCGTGCGCCATAACGTAATTCGGTTCGCCGTTAACGTATTCAAGAAGATTCGGAGTGACGAGGAGAGCAAAAAGCTTGCTGTCGCGCATCATTTTTTCGATATTTTCGCGGAAACTCTCGCCCGGAGTGAGGAATTCGTCATACCAGATCGCGATGTCGCGAAATTCGGGATGACTGTGGATCATTTTCATCAGCGCGTTGGCGTAGTGACGATCCTTTTTGCGATAACTGAGAAAGATGTAAGCATCGAAAGCCTTGCGCACCCTTTCTGCGGTCTCGTTGCTGATGAGAACGGCGTCGAGGTACTTTCTCAGCTTGTCAGCATAGCTAATGGCGGTTTTATCTTGAGAATACGGATCAAGATACTGAAGCTCACCGAATTTATCTTTTCGGGAATAAAGATCGTCGAGTCCTGATTCTGTCATAATCGGCAGAACGGGGATATTCTTTTCCTTTGCATAGCGAAAATCCGAATCCATCGCGCGGTTGGGTTCGGTGAGCAGCTTAAGGGTGACGGGCATGACGAAGAGATTCATCTGACCGAGGTCGCTTTCGCGATATTTTTCCTCGATTTCATCTGACATATTTTCGGTATAGAAAACGGAGCAGTCATGAGTTTTGAAGATGCTCTCGCATATTATATCAAAATATTTTGAAAAATCCTCCGGGTGGCAGGTAAAATATACTCGCGGTTTGCGTTCGGGCAAAGAATTTCCCCGTGTTATGTATTTAAAGGTTGCCATATCTGTACCTCCTGTCAATCGGTATTTTTAAATGTTACGGATTTTGCGTCAGGAATCAAGCTTTGCCTTGTATTCTTCAAGACGTTCTTTGGATTTTACTGTTTTGGGGTCGTCTTCTCCGAGGACTTCCAAACGCAGAGTGTAAACTTTTTCCTGAAGTTCGTACGCTTTTTGACTGTTACCGAGTTTGTCGTTCGTCCAGGCTAAATTGCTGAGAGAAATTATTGTAGAGGGATGTTTTGCGCCGAGAATCTTGCATTTGAGCGCATAAACCTTTTCCTCAATCTCAGCCTCTTTTCGGTAATCATCAAGATCTCCGTGAGCGATGGCGAGATAAGTCATATCCCTCAGCGTATCAGGGTGCTCCTCACCGAGGGTTCTTCGGCTGATCGCATAAATCTTTTTCCTTATTTCCAACACTTTTTCGTGGTCGCCGAGACTGCTGTAAGCAGAATCGATGTTGTTAAGCACTGCAACGGTATCGGAATGCTCTTCACCGTAAATTTTTGAATAAAGCGCATAGGCTTTTTCGAATAGATGTGCAGCTTTGGCGTACTCACCGAGTTTACTGTAGGAATATGCAAGATCGTATAGAGCTCCAAGAGTATCGGGATCTTCCTCTCCTGCGGTTCTGCACTTGCTTTTGTATGCCTCTTCCCTGAGCTGTGCGGCTTTCAGAGCTTCGCCGAGTTTGTTATAAGTGATGATAAGGTTGTTGCGGGTTATCTGAGTTTTCGGATGGTCCTCTCCAAGAACACGGCATCTGATATCGTAGGCCTTTTTATACGCTTCCAATGCTTTTTCGTGTTTTCCGCTCTTGTCGTAGGTGTAGCCGAGATTATTCAGTCCCGTCAACACGTCGGGATGTTCATCACCCAAGATCCTGCGCTGAATCGCATAAGATTTTTCGTAGAGTTCCAAAGACCTTTCGAGGTCTCCGAGTTCTCGGTAAGCTCCTGCAAGATTGCTCATAGTTAACAGTGTGTTCGGATGTTCTTCGCCGAGAACCTTGCATCTTACGGAATATAGCTTTTCTTCCAATTCGGCTTCTCTTCTGTAGTCTCCGAGTTCACCGTAAGTAAGGGCAAGATTGCCGAGCGAAATCAGAGTGTTCGGATGTTCTTCACCGAGAATCTCTTCTTGAGCCGCGTAGATTTCTTCCTCTAATTCGGCTTCTTTTTTGAGGTCTCCAAGTGCGCCGTAGGTAATGGCAATGTTGTTTAGCGTATTCAGTGTACTCGGATGCTTATCGCCCCAAATGTCGTACCGAATTTCATATACCTTTTTAAGCAGTTCGAGTTCCTTTTGGAAATTACCGACGTTGCCGTAAATAACGGCAAGATTATTGAGTGCAGTCAGAGTGTAATGACTTTTTTCTCCGAAAATCCGATATCTGGATTCATAGATTTTTTCGTATAGTTTCTGTGCTTCTTCGTATCTTCCGAGATTCTGAAGAACACATGCAAGGTTATTGAGCGTCGTCAGTGTGTCGACGTGCGACTCTCCGAGGATTCTACATCTGAGCTTATATGCTTTTTCATTCAATTCCAAAGCTTTGCCGTAAAATCCGAGATCGTTGTAGGTTGAGGCGAGATTTCCCAGCGTTATCAGGGTATGGGGATGTTCCTCACCGAGAATCTTACACTGAAGCGCATACACCTTTTCCTGTAGCTCGGCAGCACCTCTGAGATCTCCCATAGCGCCGTAGAAGAAACCGAGATTGTTTAGAGCCAAAAGGGTTTCGGGGTGCTCCTCTCCTAAATGCTCTTTATGGTATTCTACGATTCTTTCTGCCCAGAATGCGGCTTTGCGGTAATCAACCTGTACGCCTACACCGTTGTCATACATATCGTAAAGCTTTCTCATAGCTTCGATCAGTCCTGCATCTGCAGCGGATGTTATGAGTTCAATGCCTCTTTCTGTGTTCTTTTCAACGTCGATACCCTCAAGGTAGGCAAGGCCGATGAGAAAATTATGCTCGGGATCATCATTGTTAGCAGAAATTGCGATCTTTGAGAGGGTATCTGCAAGACGTATTTTGAGAATTTGGTCCTCGGACGGATCGACGCATTCGGGGATATCTTCGTACTTTGAACACAGCTCACCCTTGTCGGTCTCTTCCATTTCAGCAGGGATAATATCCATTCCCGAAGCCTTTGCATTGGGATATTCGTGCGCCATAACGTAATTGGGCTTTCCGTCAACGTATTCAAGCAGATTCGGAGTGACGAGAAGCGCGAAAAGCTTGCTGTTGCGCATCATTTTTTCGATATTTTCGCGAAAACTTTCGCCGGGTGTGAGAAATTCGTCATACCAGATCGCAATATCGCGGAATTCCTTGTGGCTGTGGATCATCTTCATAAGTTCGTTTGCGTAGTGACGGTCCTTTTTGCGGTAGCTTAAAAAGATATAGGCATCGAATGCCTGGCGAATCTTGTCAGCCAGAGTATCCCCGATCAGCATTACGGAAAGAAACTTTCGCAGTTTCTCGTCATAAGGGATAGCGGTTGGGTCGGAATTAAGTCGGAGGCCAAGC
>JAZRHW010000144.1:0-2210 GCA_045644965.1 Eubacteriales bacterium | reverse complement strand
CTATCATGAGACTCGAGAACGTTGGTGTTTCCATCACAGGTAACTCCACTAACCCCACTCGCTTCCAGCACCCCGTTGCAGGTACATACAAGAAATGGTGTACTGAAAACGGCGTTAAGTACTTCTCCGTTGCTTCCGGTGGTGGTACAGGACGTACACTTCACCCCGATAACATGGCAGCAGGTCCCGCTTCCTACGGTATGACAGATACTCTCGGTAGAATGCACGGCGACGCTCAGTTCGCAGGTTCTTCTTCCGTTCCCGCTCACGTAGAGATGATGGGTCTCATCGGCGCAGGTAACAACCCCATGGTTGGTATGACAGTTGCTGTTGCAGTTGCTATCGAAGAGGCGAGCAAGTAATGATTATTTTAGGGGGATCTTCACAGATCTCCCTATTAGTTTTATATTGACAAAGATATGAATGATAAATTTTCTATAAAACTTTCCGATAAAAACACTTTTGACAAGCTTTGTGTATTAGTTTTTAGTTTATACTGCATCCTGTTGTTTTGGATTGTTATATTAAAGTGCAATCAAATGCAGTCGTTATTCATAAATTATGGTTACGCTTCCAAACGCACTTTGCAAGAAAGATTTGAACTCTATCTTATTCCTTTTAATTCGTATTTTACGAAAGGATTTGATATCTTGGCTTTGCTCAGAGATGATCTTTTGAATGTTTTTGCATTTGCCCCTATGGGTTTGTATCTTGCTCACTTTTCGAACAAGAAAAATATATGGAGAGTTATGTTAATTACTTTTTGCATATCTGCTTTTGCAGAAGCATTCCAACTGTTCTCTTTGATTGGAACATTCGGATCAAAAGATTTAATCACAAATACAATTGGTGCAGCTCTCGGATTTGGTCTTTATAAGTTGCTTTATACAGAAAAAAGGATTAAATTTTTGAATATATGTTCTTGTGTCATCATCTTGGTTGTACTTCCAATAACTATTTATGCAGTTGTCAATTCTATCTTAAATCTTGACGGATATTTAGACATGATTTTAAGAAGAGTTTAATTGCTGTTGCAGTTGCTATCGAAGAGGCAAGCAAGTAATTTATTAATTAAATAAAATTTGAGAACCTCGAAAGAGGTTCTCTTTTTTGTTTTTGATTTTTGAGCCAGGGATTTGCGCTTTATTTTTTCTTTTTCTTTTCGTTGGGATTGGTATGCGGATTTGGTGTTGCGGGAACGTCGGGGTCGGTCACGAGGGGTTCGTCGGGGATTGCCCAGTCGAGTCCGTTTAGGGCAGGGCCGGGGTTGCGCGGAATATTGATTTGATTTGCCTCGTCAATCGCAGGATTTATGGGTGTGGGCGCGAGAGGTTCGGGAATTTTTACGTTCTGAAACATACGGTCGGGAATATTTGAGTGCTTTTTTGAGTTTTTCATATTTTTCTCCTTGTTCTTATTTACGTCTTTAATAGTTATTTTCGGGAGAAATTTTGAAAATATACGCGGAAGTTTGCAGGGGTATGCGGGGCGTCGAGGACGCCCTGTTACGATAAAACAAATGTAGTTCGTGGTGTGTTTTTGAAGTTTAGCTAAACTTTTCCGCGAGGCGCGCGAAGCTCCCCAAAAGTTTTTGCCAATTTTAATACACATAGTTCGTGTTGTGCCTTTGAAGTTTGGCTAAACAATATTGCGAGTCGGGCGAAGCTGATTAAAAGTTTTTTGCCTACTTTTTTTCAAAAAAGTAGGTTCAAAACTTGATTTTTTGCACAGAAAATGGTATTATGTAGTCAAATAACAGCGAAAAATCGCAAAAATGGAGTTTTGATATGAAAGAAAAGTTGAAAAGCTTACGTGAAAAATATTTACCGTACGACGAGGGCTCGCTCCGTCGGCTCGCTCTTGCGACGACTTTTATGTTCGCGTGGGTTCTCGTTTGGGCGCTCGTTTTTAAACTAGCCAACGAGGTTTTATTGGTAGGAAACTATACCAACCTTAAAGATATGACAATTGAAGAGAGAATATTGTGGGACCTCATTCCGTTCAATTATCGTGGTGAGGGCGAATACAAGCTCAAGCTTATTATGGACACCGTTCTCAACTGCTTCGTTTTCGCGCCCCTTGGTGTAATGTTTTGCTACATTTTCAAAAAGGTAAACGTGTGGCGAAATGCGGCAATTTGCCTTGCGTTTTCCATCTGCGTGGAACTTCTTCAGCTCGTTACAATTCTTGGTAACCCCGCGACCGAGGAC
>JAZRHW010000143.1:0-4665 GCA_045644965.1 Eubacteriales bacterium | reverse complement strand
TGAGCACGGAAAGACCAGTGGTCTCAATATCGAAAACGATAAATTCCTCGGTGAAAGATCCCTTATATTCACCCGTAACGGCACTTGTTTTATCGTTTACAAAGTATGCTTCCATGCCGTAAAGCACCTTCATATCGAGCTTTTCGGCAGCAAGCATTGCCATTTGATACGCCTGTACGTTACCGTGGTCGGTAATCGCAACCGCGCGGTGTCCCCACTCGTGCGCCTTTTTAACCGCAACGTCGGGGGGCAAAAGTGCGTCCATAGTGGACATTTGAGTATGCAAATGAAGCTCAACGCGCTTCTCTTGTGCGTTATCAAATCTCTTTATTTCTTTAATTTTAGCTATGTGATTGAAGTTGAAGGTGAGGTCCTTATCAAAGGTGCCATCCTTCTTTTTTTCATTCTTTGCATAGCCGTAGAGGGCATAAGAGCTGCCGTTCTTTACAGTATCGGCAATTTTTTTGCTCTCTTCCTCGCCCTTATATGCTCTTACCTCTATTGAGGTGTTTCCGTCATAAACGCTAAAGGTGGTGGAATAGTTATTTCCGCGACGTGCGGGCTCCTGTGTAAAGCCAAACACCTCGCCAACGATAACAACATTTCTTCCCTTACCATCAAGCTTGGCGATGGGTGTGGGAGTTATGTCAAATTCCTCACCAAAGATATACTCATACTCGGAGAGGTCAAATTTTTTATATCCAATGGAGCAAATATTATTTTCGCTTATATTTGCCTCGCCTCCGTCAAAAAGAGTGCTTACGCGAGGAAGATCAACGCTTTCCTTGCCGACTTTTGCATTCGCATCAGTCGCCTGTGTGGGTGCGCTATCGTATCTCTTTGATTGCTCAACAAGCTCTTTATCAAGGCGACTCATCTCATCCTTGTGTCGCTCGCGAGTGTGAGTTGTGAGCTTTTCGTCGCTGACAATTTTCACCTTATAGTTAACACCGAACTCGGAGAAAATAATATTTTCAATTATCTTGGGTGTATCCGCGCCCTTGAGGAGCTGAACACCGCCCTCCTCAAACGGAATGGTCACGGTAATCTCGTTGCCCGAAAATTCCCAGTCGCAGCCCGAGAAAAATCCTCTTGCGACGATGCCAACTCTCTCCGCCTCGAAGAGTATTTGCTCAAAATATCTCTTATCAAAAAGAGATGCAGGATACTTCGGAAGTATCTTCATAAAATTGAGCTTGTACGCGGCTTTTATTTCATCCTCGATGCGATAGAGGAGATTTTTGTCGATAATATCGCTAAAATGCACCTCCGCCTGAAGAAGTCGTCTTTCCTTATCGGCGCGCACGCTCACTTTTCCTGCACGGGAAATGGCGGCAAGGATGTCCGTGCCGCTTGGTTGGTATTTATTAAATATTTCGAGAAATGTCTTCTCTGCCATAATTACCTCAAATTTTCTTTATCTTGTCTATAAGTACGTCTATTATTTGGTCTTCCGGAACCTTGCCGATTATCTCGCCGTGTGAGAACAAAAGTCCCTCGTGGACTCCGCCTGCGATACCGATATCCGCCTCGCGCGCTTCACCAGGGCCATTTACGGCACAACCCATAATTGCAACCTTGATGGGCTTATCCAAAAGCCCTTCTCGCTCGGCAGCATTTTCAAATCTATGTACAAGGTCGATAAGATCAATCTTTGTTCTTCCACAAGTGGGACAGCTCACAATCTTCATACCACTCTGCCCTTCCACCTCAAGTGCGGAAAGAATATTTTTAGCCGCCGCAATTTCAAGCACGGGGTCGGCAGTGAGGGATACGCGAATAGTGTCGCCAATTCCTTCGGAAATAAGTGCACCAATACCAATGGCGCTCTTCATAGTGCCGATATTCTCACTTCCCGCCTCGGTCACTCCGAGGTGGATATTATAGGGACAGTTCTCCGCGAGGAGCTTATTTGCTCTTATCATATCCTGCACGTTTGATGCCTTTATTGAAATTACGATATCGGTAAAATCATATTTTTCGAGCAGCTCGATATGACGCATTGCGCTCTCGCAAAGCGCCTCGGGAGTGGGAGAGCCGTACTTTTCCAAAATATCCTTTTGGAGAGAGCCCGAGTTTATTCCCACACGAATGGGGATATTTCTTTCACGGCAAGCATCCGCTACCGCTTTAACTTTATCCTCGCTACCTATATTTCCCGGGTTAATTCTTATCTTATCAACACCAAGCTCGGCACAGCGAAGTGCGATTCTGTAGTCAAAATGTATATCCGCAACAATCGGAATACTCACGCCATTTTCCTTGAGATAAGGAATGGTTTGTGCCGCCTCAAGCGTTGGCACAGTGATACGAACTATATCGCATCCCGCCTCTTGTAGCTTCAAAATTTGAGCTAAGGTCGCTTCTTTATCACAAGTGTCGGTATTGGTCATAGACTGAATCGCAATAGGCGAGTCGCCACCGATATAAGTATTGCCTATCTTCAGTTTTTTAGTTTTTCTTCTAATTTCGTTATAAATCATTTTTTTACCTTAAAAAAGATTGATTACGTCCTTTATTGAAATGAGGAGCATAAATCCAAGAAGAATCATCATAGTAATTCCTGTGATGGTATCCTCGATTTCCTTTTTTATTACCTTTTTGCCTGCAATTCCGTCTATCAAATGGAAAAGAATTCTACCACCGTCAAGCGCAGGAATGGGGAGAAGATTGAAAATACCAAGGTTCATGCTGATAAGCACGATAAGGTTTACAAGGGATGCGACACTTACCTTTGCTACCTGGCCAACTGTCTCTATCATTCCGACAGGCCCTGAAACTGCATCCATTCCGAAACGTCCCGTTATCATTCCCCAAAGAGAATCGAACACCATTTTTACCATATTGATTGAACGGTAAAAGGCTTGGTACAAATAATCCAAAATCGTTACGTTCTCAAGCGAATTGAGGGCATAGAGCTTAAAATCAAGCTCTCCGAGGGTTACTCCCTTATCCTCAATGCTATTGAAAACAACACCGGGGATTGTGATTCTTTCACCGTTTCTTACTACTACGAAGTCGAGTGCCTTATCACCCTGCATCATAATCTCGTAAATAACCTCTTCGCCCGTATGAACATTGACGTTGCCAATCTTTACGATTTCGTCGCCAACCATGAGCTTGGAGCTGCTTATCGCACCCTCCTCAAACTGACCGATAGTAGTAGAGCCGAGTGTGGGTGTGCAAATAACCAAGGCAAACATAAGAATTACGGCAAAAATGATATTTACCGTAGGTCCTGCTACTGTTACCACTATCTTTTTCCACGGGTTGAGATTGTTATAAGCCATGGGGTTTTCGCTCGTTCCCTCTTCACCTTCCATTTGAACAAAGCCGCCAATGGGAAACGCGCGAAGCGCATATTTAGTTCCATATTTACCCGTCCATGAGTAAATTTTGGGGCCCATTCCTATCGCAAATTCAAGAACGGGAACTTTAAAGAGTCTAGCAAAGAAAAAGTGGCCAAACTCGTGTATAAACGTCAAAAAACCTATCACAAGAGCTGTGAGAGCAATATATAATACAAATTCCAAGTTTTTTCTCCTTATAGATTCAAATATTCGGAAGCTCTTCTTCTCGCTTCCTTATCCGCTTCAAATATTCCATCAAGAGTATGGATATTCTTGGCATCCTTCATAGCATAAACCGTGTGGCAAACGCTCTCGGCAATTTGACCGAAGGCAATTCGACCCGAAAGAAATGCCGCAACCGCCACCTCATTTGCCGCGTTCATAACCGCGCAGGTCGCTCCGCCCTCTCCAAGCGCGTAAAGTGCGAGGTCAACAAGGGGGAAACTCTCCCTGTCGGGTGTTGCAAACGTGAGCTTTGATATTTTTGCTAAATCAAGGGGCTCTATGACTGCTTCCGTCCTTGCGCTCTTATCAAGTGCGTACTGCACACAGTGGCGCATATCGGGTACGGAAAGCTGTGCTATTACGCTATTATCTATATATTCGACCATCGAGTGAATTATACTCTCACGATGGACAACAACGTCAATTTTATCGGGTGTGAGTCCGAAAAGATGCGCCGCCTCAATAATCTCAAATCCCTTATTCATAAGTGTTGCGCTATCAATGGTTATCTTTGCGCCCATTTTCCACGTTGGGTGTGCGAGGGCGCGCGCGGGGGTTACGTTATAAATCTCCTCTTTATTCATTCCAAAGAATGGGCCGCCCGAAGCGGTGAGGATAATCTTTTTAACCTCTTCTCTTTTACCGGCACGAAGGCACTGGTGTATTGCACAATGCTCACTGTCAACGGGCAAAATTTCAATTCCCTTTTCACGAGCCAAATTCATCACGATCTCGCCCGCAACAACAAGACTCTCCTTATTGGCGAGTGCGAGACGTATTCCGTTTTCAAGCACGGCAAGTGTTGGAAGGAGCCCTGCCTGACCTATGATTGAATTTATCGCAAAGGTTGCGCCACACTCCGCTATCATCTCACATATGCCCTCAACACCCGCAAAAATGCGCACGCTGGGATCATCAAGTGCAAGAAAGAGTGATGCAGCTGCCTTTCCGTCGCACATGGCAACAAATTTTATATTGTATTCCGCCACCTGCGCGGCAACTCTTTTCCAGTTTTTATTGGCACATATGCCCACTACCTCGGTCGAGGTCTTTTTGGCAACGTCGAGTGCCTGCTCGCCTATCGAACCCG
>JAZRHW010000142.1:0-6164 GCA_045644965.1 Eubacteriales bacterium | reverse complement strand
AATGCTGGTGTGGCTCAATGGCAGAGCAGCTGATTTGTAATCAGCAGGTTGTTGGTTCGACTCCGATCACCAGCTCCATTTTTTTGGGGGATTTCCCGAGCGGCCAAAGGGGGCAGACTGTAAATCTGTTGTCACTGACTTCGGTGGTCCGAATCCACCATCCCCCACCAGAAAAAGCACTTGCTTTGGCAAGTGCTTTTTCACGGACATTTAATTTTGCAGACGAGATTTTTCATAAAATCCTTTTTTCATAGTTTTCCAACAAAAAAACCGGCCCTTTGGGTTGGTTTTTTTGTTTTATATATTTATATAAATGTATAAAAAAATAGCGGAGACATTCTCCGCTATTTTTTCATATTCATATAAGTGAGGGTATTAATGTCAAAATGATCTCTACAATTTTAACCATAGCACCTACAAATGATTCCATCGCTACAATTGCCACAAATACTATTACCACTACACCCAAGATTAATGGCAAGAACAAGATGGCAAGAACCGCGAGAATAGCTGTTGCTATGTTTTTATATGTCTCCTCGCTCTTAATAAAATTAATGATTTCCAATGCAAGTTCCTTAACAGCCACCTTAAGCTCGGTGAGCAATGTTCCCATATCATCACCAGCATCAGATTGTACTTCAACATTGCCATCAGCAGCTGAAGCCATAACGGAAGTTGTGCTCATAACGGTAAGCATAAGTATGAATATCATTAAAATTGAAGTGAAGCGTTTCATATCAATCTCCTTGCAAATTAAACTATATGTAGATTTTACCTTATTTATTGCAATTTGTCAAGATGATATCAAGGATTTATAATATTTCTTTTCAGTTAGTTCTACATTTTTTATGGTTTTTTATAAATATTTGTTACTTTTTTGTCATATTTGCATATATTTCTATTGATTTTGCTTCATCTTTGTGATATAATATATTACTATCTTAACTAAGGAGTACGGTCTTGAAAACACGCGCAAAGAATCTCGCAAAAAATATAGGGATAATTCTTGCCGTTGGTATCGCTTACTATATATTTTTTCGATTAACGCGTATCGGCATTAAGTGTCCATTCAATCAAATTACGGGATTTCTCTGCCCCGGCTGCGGGCTCAGCAGAATGCTTTTAGCGTTGATTGACTTCAATATTCCACTTGCAATTTACTACAATGCCGCGGCATTCTTGCTTCTTCCCTTTTGGGCGGCGGTATTTATTTCGTATTGCTATGAATATATTAAATACGGAAAAGTAAAAATGCACACGTGGTACAAGATAATTTCAGTAGCCAGCGTTATAGTCTTGGTGATTTTCGGCATTGCAAGAAATCTCACCGATCTCGGACTTCACTACTCAAACAACGTGGATTTTGAATTTTCATATATAATAACTAATTGGAGGTTCGTATAATGGAAGCTATCTTAAATTCTATTTGGGCTCAGCGCGAGCTTTTTGCAAGACTCTTGTTCGCGTGCTTTTGTGGCGGAATAATCGGTCTTGAACGAAGCATTAGAAGAAAGGATGCAGGTATTAAGACACATATTATCTTGGCGCTCGGTGCGGCTCTCTTTATGATAGTTTCGCAGTATGGCTTTAGTGACCTCGAGCTCTCTCCCGAATACCGTGCCGATGCTTCCCGTATTGCATCCAATATCGTAACGGGCGTTTCATTCCTTTGCGCAGGCGTTATCTTTGTGCGCGGTGCATCAGTAAAGGGTCTCACCACCGCAACGGGTATTTGGACCTGTGCAGGTATCGGTGTGGCAGCGGGTGCAGGTATGTACGCTATCACCTTTTTTGCTACCATTCTTATACTCGTAATTCAGCTTCTTCTTGCAGACATTTCCGCAAAAATTGAAACTCACTATACATTAGACGTTGAAATTAAGCTTCAAAACAAGGTTACTGTTGACGAAGTAGTAAAAGGTCTTTCCGAATTGACTAAATCCCCTGCCAACTCTATCAAGGTACATCAGGATAATGGGGAGAGCTTGTACAAGGTAAACTTCAACATTCGCCACACAGTGAACGAAACCGAGCTCATTCAAAACATCAGTAATAACGAGCACGTTATATCCGTCTCTTGGAATGCATTATAATATTAAAATCAAAAAAATCCCGACAGGTGTCGGGATTTTTGCTTTTCTATTGATTTTTAATTTTTATTGTGCTATAATTTGGTTTAAGAACTATATTTTCTCGCATTTTGCGAAGAATGGAGATAATAAATTATGAAAATTATCATAGTTGGTTGTGGAAAAATCGGAAAATCGATGATTCAATCCCTCACCGCAGAAGGACACGACGTATTGATTGTAGATAAAAACGTGGCAACTCTCAATGAAACCACTGATGTGTATGATGTTATGGGTGTATGCGGCAATGCCGTAGACTACGACACTCTAATGGAAGCAGGAGCTGCCAATGCAGATATTTTTGTATCCGTTACTGATTCCGACGAGATGAATATGCTTGCCTGCTACCTTGCAAGAAAGCTCGGTGCAAAGCACGCGGTAGCGCGCATACGCAATCCCGAGTACAATGACGAGGGCCTCGGATTTCTCCGTCAACACCTCGACCTCTCAATGTCACTCAACCCTGAGCTTCTTATCGCGGAAGAGATTTCAAACATTCTTCAACTTCCCTCGGCAGTTAAGATTGAGCGCTTTTCACGTCGAAGCATTGAGATGATTGAAATTGTTCTCCCCGCAGGTTCAGCACTTGATGGTTTGAATCTTATCAAGGCGAGAGAAAGATACAAGGCAAGTTACCTTATTTGTGCCGTTAAGAGAGACAACAAGGTATTTATTCCCGACGGTCGTTTTGAACTTAAGGCCGGCGACCGCATTGGTCTTGTGGCAGCACACAGTGAAATCCCCAAGCTTCTCAGCATGCTCGGACTCCTCAAAAAGAGTGCAAAGAGCGTTATGATTCTCGGAGGCGGCAAACCCTCTTACTATCTTGCTAAAAAGCTTATTTCCCTCGGTGTTGACGTCAAAATCATTGAAAAACGTCTTGAAGTTTGCGAATTTCTTGCCGCAGCACTTCCCGAAGCAGTTATAATACATGGCGACGGAGCCGCACAAGAGATTCTCCTCGAAGAAGGAATCGGAAACATGGATGCTTTCGTTTCTCTCACGGGAATGGATGAGGAAAACATCATGCTCTCAATATTTGCATCTATGCAAAATGTTCCTAAGGCAGTAGCGAAAATTAATCGCGACGAGCTTCTTACAATGGCGGAAAAGCTCGGCGTTGAAACTATAATCTCACCCTCTCTTTTGACCTCAAACATTATTGTTAGATATGCTCGCGCGCTTGAAAACAGCAAGGGTTCAAACGTTGAAACTCTTTATAAGCTGATGGATGGCAAGGCGGAGGCACTTGAATTTAAGGTTGTTGAGGGTTCAAAGACAATTGGAATTCCCTTAAAGGATATCGTTCTTAAATCCAATATCCTTATCGCAGGCATCAATCGCGAAGGAAAAACGATAATCCCCTCGGGTGCTGATATGATTCTCGCAGGAGATAAGGTAGTTATAATCTCCGCTGAGCAGCGCCTTCACGATATCGACGATATTCTTAAATAAGAGGCAGTAGTATGAATAAAAAAATGATATTTGCCACTCTCGGTCAGATAACCCTCTCCGAGGCGGCACTGATGTCCCTGCCCCTCTTGGTAGCACTCATCTACGGTGAGTGGCGAGTGGCACTCTCCTTCCTTGCGGCCATTATTTTAGCCGTGGTGGTGGGACTTGTGCTCTACCTTAGCTGCAGGACTGAAAATAAAACTATATTTGCCAAGGACGGATTTATTATCGTTGCTTTTGCGTGGCTTATAATGTCAATCATCGGCGCTCTTCCCTTTGTTCTTGGCGGCGATATTCCCTCATATGTTGATGCGTTTTTTGAAACCGTAAGTGGATTTTCTACCACGGGCGCAAGCGTTCTTCAAGACGTTGAGGTTCTTTCCCACGGCGGTCTGTTTTGGCGCTCATTTACGCACTGGATAGGCGGTATGGGAGTACTTGTATTCGTGATGGCAGTTCTTCCATCCATCACCGACCGTTCAATCCACATTATGAGAGCCGAAATGCCCGGCCCCATAGTGGGTAAAATCGTTCCCCGCGCAAGGGAAACCGCAAGAATACTCTATATCATCTACTTGGTAATAACGGGTGTTGAAGTAATTTTCTTGTTGCTCGGCGATATGAGCCTTTTCGAAGCGATTGTCCATTCATTCGCCACTGTTGGTACCGGTGGTTTTGGCATTCACAACGACAACGTTGCCTCATATTCCCCCTATATTCAGTGGGTGCTTACAACTTTTATGTTCATTTGCGGCATAAATTTCAACCTTTACTATCTTATTTTAATGAAGAAGTTCAAGGATGCGGTGCGTTCGGGTGAACTTTGGTCATATGTTGGTATTGCCGTAGTGGCTACGGTTATTATTGGATTTAATATTCGTCCTCTCTATGGAACACTTGCCGAAACGATAAGAAATTCTTCGTTCCAAGTAACCTCAATTTTGACCTCAACCGGTTTTGCCACAGCAAACTTTAACTCTTGGCCCTCCCTCTCCAAAACAGTTCTCCTCTTGCTTATGTTCATAGGTGGATGTGCAGGCTCAACCGCGGGTGGATTTAAGGTTGCCAGAGTGGTAATGCTCATCAAAATGATAAAGCAGGAGCTCCGTCGCGTAATACATCCTCGCTCGGTAACTGCGGTAAAATTTGAGGGCAAAGTTGTGGACAAGACCACACTCTCGAGCGTTAGCTCATATCTTGCAATTTTCCTAGTATTTTTCATTTCAATACTTCTCCTCATTTCTTTTGAACCATTTGATTTTGAAATGAATTTCTCGGCGGCACTCAGTTGCTTTAACAACAATGGAGCATTGTTCTCCGCAACAACCGCCTCTCCAACCTTCGCAAGCTATACTGATTTTTCAAAAATACTTTTCTCATTTGCAATGCTCTTTGGACGCCTTGAGATATATCCCCTTCTCATTGCGCTCACTCCGAGCACTTGGACTAAAAAATAAAACAAAACCGAGTAATCAACAGATTACTCGGTTATTTTTATTTTCGTTTGAAAACTATAAATTTACTGATAACATAGTTAGAGATTATCACAACAATGCTTGCCACAATTTTAGACCAAAGGTCAGCGGTAAATGTGAGGACAAACTTGAACGGAACGTAATTAAGCGCGTTCAAAACCCACACAGTGCCAAAGGTCAACGCGGTATCAAGCCCAAACGTTCCCACTCTACCGAGCGCGAAAACTCCGAGCTCGCGCGCAGTTTCCTTTGAGGTTGTGCCACCTGCGCCAAATACCCACTTTTTATTTGTGAAGAACGCAACCAGCACTCCCGCTATCCACTGAAGCACCTGTGCCACAAGGCGCACACCGTTGAATTCGGGGGAGCTTGGCGATATTCCGCCAAGGTGTTCCGCAAGCGTTAAAATCACAAAATATACGCCCATCGAAACAGCAGTGGTGATCAGACCAAAAACGAGATATGTGATTATCTCCCTATATTTTTTCAAAAAATCCTTCATAAGCGCACCTTAGGAGAGCTTATAGGTAGTACCTGCGGAGCTATCGATAAGAGTAATTCCCTTGTCGGAGAGATATTTTCTAATCTCGTCCGCACGCGCGTAATTCTTCGCCTTCTTTGCCTCTTTGCGCTCTTCAATGAGTGCTTCAACCTCGGCTGCAAGCTCGGGAGAAACGCCCTCGGGCGCAGCATTTGCCTTCTTTGCTTCTTCTTCAAGCTTGGAACGAAGAACACTTGCGTGACCAATAAGATCAAGAGAAAGAACACGGTCAAAGTCCGCGAAAAGTGCGAGCTTTGTTGCATCATTTGTCTTTGACTTGAGAACGTCATAAAGCGCAGTAACGGCAAGAGATGTATTAAGATCGTTGTCCATGGCGTCAGTAAATCTTGCCTTAAGAGCAGCAAATGCCTCGGCATCCACTTCTCCGCCCTCTTTAAGAGCTACAATGCGCGCGATCAATTTATTATAGGAGATCTTTGCATTATCAAGATTTTCATAGCTGAAAACAAGGTTCTTTCTATAATGGCTCTGCATGCAGAAGAAGCGATATTCCATGGGATCGTATCCCTTGGACTCGAGCAAGGAAACGGTCAAAAATTCGCC
>JAZRHW010000141.1:0-8578 GCA_045644965.1 Eubacteriales bacterium | reverse complement strand
ATAGAGTTGTTATTAGTCTATTTAATCTATTCTAACACAAAAGTAACAAATTATCAATAGATATTGTTGAAAAATATCAATATATATATTGAAAAAATATTAGGATATATTCTTGAAAAACTTCAAGATGTGTGATACAATTAGATAATATCTTTTCAAGGAGAACTATTATGATTAAGATTGAGCGCGTAAGTGTAATGAATATAGAAAATGCCATTCGCGGAGCGAGAAACCCCCTCAACAGCTGGGGAAGAAGCGATAGCTACTATGACGAGGACGGAAAATTTGTACTTGGTGCAAATGATCTTGATCTTGCTGTGCGCCTCGCCAAAGCGGGAAATGACCATAGAAAGTTCCTTCGTCAAATTTTCGTGAGTGTTGATATTACTGCTCCACTCTATTGGTGGAAGGAGTTTGATACATACAAGGTGGGCACGGTTGCTAACTCTTGCTCAACTATGCACAAAATTCATCACAAGAAATTCGAGAGATCCGATTTCTCCTGCGAGAAGATGGATGAAGGCGCTCTTTGTGTTCTTGATTCGGTTATTGAGTACATGGAAGGCGAAAGAGTGAAATTTTGTGAGGACAAGAAGAACAAACAGGCTTGGATCAATATGATTCAAATGCTCCCCACTTCTTACAACCAAATGAGAACAGTTACGCTCAACTACGAGAACCTTATTAATATGTACTACGCGAGAAGAACTCACAAGCTCCATGAGTGGCATGACCTTTGCGATTGGATTATGACACTTCCTTATGCGGAGCAGCTTATCGCGGTTAAAGGTGAGGGCGAGAATGTTTGAAATAATTAATTGCGGCGGTGTTTCTTATTTTAGAAGCACCGCTTTGAAATCAAAACACGCATTTTCGACAAGATGTGGCGGTTTTTCGACGCTTGAGTACACAAGAGGGCTAAATCTTGCCTTTGGACGAGATGATGACGAAGAGACCGTGCTTAAAAATGTTGAACTGTTCGCAAGCTCTGTTGGCATTGAAGCGAAGAAGATAATAAGCGTTCCTCAAATACACTCCGCTGATGTGCGTATTGTAACGGAGATGGATGCAGGCGCTGGTGTGTATAAAAAAGCCGATTTTGAGTGTGATGGTTACGTAACGGTGGAATGTGGACTCCCGATTGGAGTTAAAACTGCGGATTGTGTACCCATCTTGCTTGAAGCAAGGGATGATAACGGTGAGGTGATTGCGGTCTCGGCCGTGCATGCGGGTTGGAGGGGTACTGCATCTCGCATTGTGGAAAATGCGGTGAATTTGTTGTGCTCACTCGGTGGCAAAAGAGAAAATATCCATGCAGCCATTGGCGCGTGCATTGATGAATGTTGCTACGAAGTGGGAAATGATTTTGTTAATGAAATCAATAAAAAACTTGGACAAAACTACGAAAACAAGTTTATAAAAAAGAAAGAAAACGGCTCGTTTTATGCTAACTTGAAGGGTATGAATCTTGAGATTTTGCTCTCCTCGGGAGTTCCGCGCGAGAACATAGATATCTCTTCGCACTGTACTTGTTGCGAGCTTGAGCTTTTCTATTCTCACAGGGGTCAAAGAGGAAAACGTGGTGCGCTTATGAGCGTAATTTCAAAATAAACGAAAGAAAACTGCAAGTTAAAACTTGCAGTTTTCTACTAAATAAATCACAAAAAACATTAAAATTATTAGAAAATAGTATAACAAAACTACTATTAAAAATCAAGGTTCAAAAAAGAAAAAAGAAAATTTAAAAAAGGACTTGATTTTTAATTTGTCTTGTGATATAATACAAAAGTCGAGAAAATGCTGCTATGGCTCAGTCGGTAGAGCACGTCATTGGTAATGACGAGGTCATCAGTTCGATTCTGATTAGCAGCTCCAGAGCGGTGGGCAAATGCCCGCCGCTTTTTATATTTCCAATATCAGTTTAACCGCATCCGTTTTGCACAGGCACTTGCCTCGCTCGGAGAGATATAGGGAAGAACTGCTTGCGCTTTCCAGCTCGCCAAACTCCGATAAAAAGGTGGATGGCGAGCTTTTTTCGTCGGGCGTAACAAAAAGGAAGTATCTCCCGTCATCCGAGCGATACAAGGAGCTCTCTCCTTCAAAATCGCGCGAGTCGAGCTCCACGCAAGCGCCTCGTACCGACCAAAGATTTTGAAATGAGTACGCCAGAATGGTTTTCTTTATTTCCGCCTTAATGCTCTGCATTTTTGGCGGCAGCAGCCTATCCTCTCCATACTCGTTCATAGTCATTGCCTCCTCAAATTCGTTATCCTGTTGCAAGTCGGGAATTTTTGTAACGTAGAGCTCACACCCCCCGCTGACTTCGGGGTAGAGCTGGATCAAAAGCTTATCGCTTTCCTCAATCCTTCCAAATGCTATATCTCTATGGTTTTTATGTAAAATTTTATTTAAAATTTCTCGGGTATTGGTAATGGAGCAATGAAATTCATTCTCGTCAAGACCGTAGTGGGACATCTCATCACTCGACATAGTGATTTTTATTTTGTTTTCGTTAATTACAATCAGTTCCATTAAAAAACCTCCTCGCTTATATTATAAGCGATTTTTATTTTTTTGGATAGTGCAAAATATGTGGAAATTACGGTAAAAATATCTATTGGTTATTGACGAGGGTTTTAATTTATGTTAATATTACTATGAATTATTATGCATTGGGGGTGGCAAGGTGCGCTTCAACGAAAATGAATACTGTATTGAAATGAACGCTGAGGAACTTTGTCATCTTGTTTCCCGAGCGAGTGATCTTGATTCGGCGCGTCCTGCATCCATGAACGTGCAAAGCAAGAGCTTTGACACATTCCTCTCGCAAATGCCCGATTACGAGAGGGCGCTTGAACCCCTTCGCGCGCAATGTGATCTCCTAAATACCGCCCAAATTCACGGCAATTATTACACGGTTACCACGCATGTCGACCGTGCGACAAGGGAAGGCGATATTGGTGTTGTTGACCGCTTTATAGAAAGAAGATTTATCGACGATCACGCGTTTCCTGACAATTACGATATAGCACTGCTTAAAACCAATGCATACTTTTATGCGAGCAAGCACTCACTCACAAGAGTGAATGCAAGAATAGTTTTTTGTTTCCGAGACACCAAAAAGATAAAGATAATCGAGGACAGCTTTACGGTAGCAGAGCTGAAAAAGCATTATCTCGACCTTCTCGAAAAAGCGGATTTCTTTGGAAAATTGATGCTTGAGAGAAGAAATACTCTATTGCCTATGGCAAAAAAAGTGCCGTTTCCATATACTGAAATAAGGGATGGACAGGAGATGATGATCAAATCCATCTACCGAGGCATAGTCAAAGGTAAGAGGACTTTCATCCAAGCTCCAACGGGTATTGGTAAGACTATTTCCGCGCTCTATCCCGCAATTCGTGCTCTCAGTGAAGGCAAAATCGACAAGATTTTCTACCTTACCGCCAAGGCGTCAACTCGTCGCGAGGCGTGGAGTGCAATGAAGAGAATGCACTCGGCGGGAGCTAAGCTAAAGACTATATTTATAAGTGCAAAGGATACTGTTTGCGCCTGTGCTAAAAAGCAGGCAAGCGGACTTTCGGCAAGTAATTTTTGCAATTCCTTTGACTGCGAGCTTGCGCGCGGATATTATGACCGAGTTAACGGAGCTATCCGCGAGCTTGTGGAGAATTATTCGGGATACACTCAGTCGCTCATCTCAAGTGTGGCTCTAAAGCACAAGGTGTGCCCATATGAGCTTTCTCTCGATCTCTCGTTGCTTTGCGACGTTATTATTTGTGATTACAATTACGTTTTCGACCCCATAATCTATTTCCAAAGATATTTCGGAGAAGATGGTGAGAGGGCGAGATACGTATTTCTTATAGACGAGGCGCACAACCTGCCCGATAGAGCAATTGATATGTACTCGGCATCCCTGTCACGAAACTCGATTGAGGCGGTGGCGAGTGTGATTCCGCCCTACGACAGCGAGCTTCTTTCGGAGCTTGACGGCTTCATTCGTGAGCTTGAGGACTCCAAAAAGCTCTGTTATGATAATATGTTCAAAAACGAAAAGGGTGAGGAAACGGGTTATTACATCAGTAAAATTGCCTATTCCGTTTTTGAAAAGAGAATAGAAAAGCTCCATTCCGTAATGGGAGCGTGGATTCGCAAAAATAGGCTTTCGCCCGTGCTAAATGAGGTTAAGTCGCTCTCACGCGATATTGCAAAATACAAAAAAATAAGTGAGCTTTTTGACGATAGATACACCTTTTTCATTGAGGTGTCGGGGGGCGACGTAAAGGTGCGTCTTGCCTGTCTTGACCCATCCCATCAGCTTGCACTTTGCCACAACAGAGCCGTCTCGAGCGTAATGTTCTCGGCGACTCTTGAGCCGATTGACTATTTTTCCGATATTTTGGGCGGTGAGCGGGATAGCACAAGACTTCAGCTACCATCTCCTTACGAACAAAAAAATCTCGGTCTATTTTGTGTTGACAGTGTCAATACGAGATTTGAGGAGAGGGAAAACTCATACAAGAAGATCGCATCCTGCATTGCCGGTACGGTGAGTGGCAGGGCGGGGAATTATATCGTTTTCTTCCCCTCGTATAAGTATATGAGCGAGGTGTATACCGCGTTTGAAAAGAAATATCCCAAGGTTAAGGTGTTTGTGCAAAAGCAAAATATGACCTATGGGGAGAGGGAAGAGTTCCTCGCTAATTTTAAGGATGATGAGGGCGTGCTTCGAGTGGGCTTTTGTGTTCTTGGCGGAAGCTTTTCCGAGGGAATAGACCTCCCCGGCTCGCGTCTTATAGGCACCGTGATCGTGGGTGTCGGACTCCCCGGCATTTCCAATGAGAGAAATATTATGAAAGAGTATTTCGAGAACACTCGAGAGGGTGGTTACGATTATGCCTACACCTATCCCGGAATGAACCGCGTGCTTCAGGCGGCGGGCAGGGTGATCAGGACCGAGAGCGACCGCGGAGTCGTGGTGCTCATTGACGATCGCTACGCGACGGAGCAGTACAAAATGATGTTCCCACTCCATTGGAGCCATGCAAAATATGCCCACTCCGCAGAGGAGCTGGCGCAAAATATTAAAAGCTTTTGGACTACCGTGGTTGACAAATGACAAAAAGGTGACTTGAAATGATAAAAATTACATCTTTAAACAAAATATACAAATCCAAGAAGCGCAAGAAATGCCACGCGCTGAACGATATAAGCCTTACTCTACCCGATGCAGGTCTTGTTTTCGTGCTTGGTAAAAGTGGAAGCGGAAAGAGTACGCTGCTCAATCTTATAGGCGGACTTGACAGCGTGACAAGCGGTAGTATTGAGGTAGATGGAAATAATTTAGCTAAATTTAGAGAAAAAGATTTTTGCAATTATAGAAATTCCCATATAGGCTTTATATTTCAAGACTATCACCTCATTGATGAATTGACCGTTTATGAAAACATTCGTCTTTCTCTTGACCTTGAAAATAGAAGCGAAGACCACCTTATTGGCGAAGCGCTTGCAAGAGTTGACCTTGCCGGTTATGAGGAGAGATACCCCACGGAGCTTTCGGGCGGTGAGCAGCAAAGAGTTGCAATTGCGCGCGCCATCGTAAAAAAACCGCGCATAATTCTTGCTGACGAGCCGACTGGTAATCTTGATACTCACACCGCGAGGGCGATAGTTGATCTTCTAAAGGGGCTCTCGCGCGAATGCTTAATTCTGATAGTTTCACATAACGTCAACGACGCGAATAATTATGCTGACAGAATAATCGAGCTTAAAAAGGGAGAAATCATCTCCGATAAGAGTCGCAATCCCGAATTTTTGGATGAGGTGACACTAAAGGATGACAACCTCGTGTACCCCGACGGATTGACGTTGAGTGACAAAGATATTGAATTTATAAACGAAAATACAAGTAAAAGGTTTGTAATCAAGAAAGATAAATTTCTCCCAACAGTCGCGCCTCAAAACGAGGCTAAAGAGGTTAAAATTGAGAACAAAAAGCTCAAATTCAGCCGAGAAATGAGTCTTTCGGGCAAATTTTTGAAGAATAAGGCTATCGCTATCTCTCTTTCCTCATTCATGGTTGCGGTGATTATGGTCATAATGGCACTCGCGCAGACCATAATAGCATTTGACGGTGGTGGTATAGTTGCCGAAGAAATGACAAAAGCAAATCAGCAATCTCTATTGCTTAACAAGATTTTGGATAGTGATGCCGCATCACGACTTGATATGGATTATCGAGTAGAAATTGATGAAAATGATATTCAAGCGCTTTACGATGCTGGATACAAAGGAAAAATATATCCCGTATTTAATACTACCGTTCCTGTGAGCAGCGACAGAAATTCGCTCGGTTTTTCCGGTTCATATTTTAGTAACAGCGCCTATATTTCCGAAACATTGGGTACAGTTGTTGTTGATGAAGAGTTTTTGGTGAAAAAATATGGTCAAGTCGAATATGTCGCTCGATTGGAAAATGAAGATCCTTACGGTTTAATTATCACTGACTATATAGCCGATGGAATATTGATGTTTTCAAACACCTATCGAGGAAAAACCTATGAAGATTTATTGGGCGAATATTATCCATGTGGCTGGTCTTATGATAATATAAAGATTAATGGCATTATCAATACTCATTATAAAGAAAAACACGCCGACCTTTTTGAAAAAATTCAGGGCGGCGGATATATTGATTATGCTTCGCTGATTGAGGATGAGAAATTCATCAAATTTACAAATGATGTTTACGATAATCTGGGTTATTCTTATTCAATCAATCCTGATTACGCGGAGTATGGATATCTAAACAGAGACTGGTTCTCACACGGTAAATTGGTAATAAATGACGTAATTGAGTTTTCGGATACCAAAAGCCCATACTTCTCTTTGCTTGAAAAATCAGATCGCCCCGTTGCATACCTGAAGGAAGGGGAGATTAGTATGAATATTACGGAGTATAATGAGATTTTTGGAACAAGCTATAATGCTTCAAATTTGCACGAGTTTACTCCTCACACCATGAAAATTACTATGTACAGATGGTATGATGTGGATAACAAGAATCCCGTTTATTCAATAGAGATTGTGGTGAATTCATTGCATAGCTTTTCTGATACGTTGTTGATGATTAGAGACAAAAATGAGAATTGGCAAAATGAGTTGATTAAGATAAATAATAATTACGCGTACGCTTTATATTTGGATGGAACTGAAGGTATTGGCACAGTGCTAGATGCCGCGGAAAGACTCAATTACGAGCCGCAGAGCATCGTCGTTGAGGGAATCCACACGATGACTAAAGCCGTGGATGTATTTATCCCCATTTTCGAGCTTATCGCGATTTTCTTGTGCATAGGCGTGGTGTTCATTTTGGTGAATTTCAGTTCCAAAATGATTAACGATAAAATGCACGAAATCGGAATTTTGAAGGCTCTTGGCACTAAAAACAGCTCAATCGGAGCGATTTTCGGGCTTCAGGTAATGCTTATTGCGGTTTTTACTTGCATTTTAGCAACTGCAGGATACTACTTTTTTATTGATCTTGCAAACGATATACTGATCGAATCATTAATAAGACTTGCTCCAAGCCGGGTGATACTGGACCTTAATTTCCTGATATTTAAGCCACAAATTGCAGTTGAAAACTGTTTTCTTGTGGTAGCTCTTGCTTTTATTTCTTTGATTATGCCATTTATGAAAATTAAGTTCATAGAGCCGGTTAAAATCATTAAGCGAAAGGAATAGCGATTTTTGTCGCATTCAAATAGAAAATCTTCAAAAATGATAGATAAGAAAATTGCATAAACCCTTGAAATTACTATTATTTTGTGATACAATATATAAAATTTTTTATTTTAATAAAATAATTTCAAAAAGAAGGTAGAAAAATGAAACGCATTACTGTTAAAGAAATCTTTGCGTCCCCCGAGAGCTTCGCGGGACAAAAAATCACCGTTGCAGGTTGGGCAAGAACTATTCGTGCGTCCAACGTGTTTGGTTTTATCGAGCTCAACGACGGAAGCTATTTTAAAAATCTTCAGGTCGTTTTTGAGGATGCAAAGCTTGAAAACTATAAAGTTATTGCAAAGCAAAACGTTGGTTGCTCATTCGTTATCGAGGGTGTGCTTGAGCTCACTCCCGAGGCAAAGCAGCCCTTTGAGCTTAAGGCGGAGAAAATTGACGTTGAGGGTGCATCCACTCCCGATTATCCTCTTCAAAAGAAGCGTCATACACTCGAGTATCTCCGTACTATTGCGCATCTTCGTCCCCGTTCAAACACTTTCAACGCGGTATTCCGTGTTCGCTCCGTTGCGGCTTATGCAATTCACAAATTCTTCCAGGATAGAGGATTTGTATACGTTCACACACCTCTTATCACGGGTAGTGACTGTGAGGGCGCGGGCGAAATGTTCCAGGTGACAACACTTGACCTCAATCCCCCCAAGCTTGAAAACGGTGAGGTTGATTACAGCCAGGACTTCTTCGGCAAGAAGACAGGACTTACCGTTTCCGGTCAGCTCAACGTTGAGACTTATGCTATGGCATTCGCAAACGTATACACCTTTGGCCCCAC
>JAZRHW010000140.1:0-10961 GCA_045644965.1 Eubacteriales bacterium | reverse complement strand
GGCAAATATTCAAGCTTCACATCTTCCCCGCGCTTCAAAATCGCATCTCTGTTGTATCTTATCTCAATTCCCACCTCAGCAAGAAGCGGATAATTGGGTGATTTGAACGCAACAAGTCCGTCGGCGCTCATCTTCATAGCTCGATTTCCGCGAAGAAGTCGTCCGCTGAAATAGAGGCAAACCTCGTTTGCTACTCCCTCACTCGCTATAAGGATTGACGTTATAAGATTGTCGCGTCCGTCACTTCGAATTTCGGAAAGCGGAATCTGCGAGCCCGTCAAAACCACGGGTTTTGAGAGCCCCCTCAAAATAAACGAAAGCGCCGACGCGGTGTAAGCCATCGTGTCCGTGCCGTGGAGCACCACAAAGCCACAGTATCTATCATAATTTTCATAAATCACGTGCGCAATTTGATTCCATTCCTTAAGTGTCATATTCGACGAGTCAAGAAGCGGATGCATCTCGTAAAGCTCCCACGAGGGAAAATCCTCGCGCATAAGGTCGGGAATAGATTTCAGCTCGGAATCAAGAAAGTCGGGCGCAGGACGGTACCCCTGCTGTGTCGCCTTCATTCCGATAGTTCCACCCGTGTATATTATTAAAACTCTTTTGTTATCCATTATATATTCCTTTTCGTTCACAAACTAACCTTGTAGGGACCGGCGGTCTCACTGCGGTTCGGTCACGCTCGGGGAAAAACAACACACAGTGTTGTTTTTTAAGACCCTCGCGCCGCTTCGCTACCCCGACGGTCCGCTTCAAAGCAACGCAACTATTCAATAAACATTGCATCGCCAAATGAGAAAAATCTGTATTTTTCCTCAACCGCGGTGTGATATACCCCCATCATTTTTTCTTTATTGTAAAATGCCGAAACGAGCATAAGCAATGTGCTCTCGGGCAAATGGAAATTCGTAATAAGCGCATCCACCGCCTTGAATTTGTAACCGGGATAGATGAAAATTCCCGTGTCGCCCTCGCCTGCAGGAATAAAACCGTCCTCGCGTGCAACACTCTCAATGGTGCGGCAAGAGGTTGTGCCAACGCAAATAAGACGTCCACCCTTTGCCTTGCGCTCATTGATAATATCGGCACTTTCCTTTGTCACCGCAAAATGCTCGGTGTGCATAACGTGCTCGTCGATTCTGTCCGCTTTAACGGGACGGAATGTGCCAAGTCCAACGTGGAGCATAACGGGAACGATTTCAACACCCATTTTTCTTATCTTTTCCATAAGTTCGGGAGTGAAATGAAGTCCCGCTGTGGGTGCAGCTGCTGAGCCCTCTTCACGCGCGTAAACGGTCTGATAACGACTCTTGTCCTCAAGCTTTTCCGTAATATACGGTGGCAGGGGCATAAGTCCGATTATGTGCAAAATTTCGTATATATTTGAATATTTTTCTCTGTCAAAATCAAATTTTATAAGGCGGTTGCCCTCTTCAATGATATCAACTATCTCACCGTGCAACGCACCCTCACCGAAAACGAGTTTTGAACCAATTTTGGCTCTCTTTCCAGGCTTAACGAGTGTCTCCCAAGTGTCAAGTCCGTGATTTTTGAGGAGCAAAAGTTCAATTTTCGCGTCCTCCCTGCCCTCCACGTGACCGTAAAGTCGCGCAGGAATAACCTTTGAATCGTTGATAACGAGCGTATCACCCTCGCGAAGATAATCACAAATATCATAAAAATGCTTGTGTGCAATTTCTCCGCTTTCACGATTGATAACCATAAGTCTTGATGAATCCCTTGGTTCGAGGGGTGTTTGCGCGATAAGAGATTCGGGCAAATCGTAATAAAAATCGGATGTAAGTAGGTCGGTATGTGCCTTTTCGTTAATAATAATCTTGTCCATTTTTAGTCCTGTCTATATCAATTCTTGTTTTTCAACATATTATGTCAATATACATTATACTATATTTTAAGCAATTTTTCAATCCTATTTTCAAATTTTTTACACTGGAGAAAGACATTATGAAAAACGGGCAAAAACCACTTTTTATGGGCGCATGTACAGCGCTGATTACACCGTTCAAAAACGGTGAGATCGACTACAAATCCCTAAAAAACCTCATCGAATTTCAAATTTCAAGTGGCATTGATGCGCTCCTCATTAACGGCACCACGGGAGAGAGCGCAACCCTTAGCAAATGTGAAAAGCGCGAACTCATCTCCTTTGCCGTCCGCGAGGTCGCGCACCGTGTTCCGCTTATTGCAGGTACGGGTTCAAATTCAACTAAAAAAGCCATCCACCTCTCCCAATTTGCCTGCGACGTAGGTGCGGACTCGGTTTTAGTTGTCACCCCCTACTATAATAAGGCAAGCGCAGATGGACTGCTAAAGCACTACGAGGCGATAGCAAACGAAATTGACATTCCCCTCATTCTCTATAACGTTCCCTCTCGCACAGGGGTAAATATCCCCCTGCCCGTTTATGAAAAGCTCGCCCAACATAAAAACATCACCGCCGTCAAGGAAGCCAACCCATCAATATCAGATTTTGCCCGACTTTCCGAAAAATGTAATAAAAAGCTCGACCTCTATAGCGGAAACGACGACCTTATTCTACCTACACTATCCCTCGGAGGCAAAGGTGTTATCTCGGTAATCTCCAATATTTTACCTAAAGAAACAAAAGAAATATGTCGCCTTTGGTTCGACGGCAAAATAAAAGAGGCAACCGAGCTTCAACTGGAGCTTTTGCCCCTCATAAATGCTATTTTCAGCGAAGTGAATCCTATTCCCATCAAAACCCTTTTAGCTAATGAAGGATTTTGCAACGAGGAGTTCCGCCTTCCGCTATGCCGTATGGATGAAAATAAAAAACGAGAACTCGTTGATATTTTCAAGAAATTCTAACAAAAAACCTCGCTTGAAAACCAAGCGAGGTTTTATTTTTTAAACTAATGCAAGCTCTTTTGCGATACAGTATCTGATAAAGTCAAAATTTTCAGGCGTGTTTGCGAGGTCTCCGCGCTCAAGCAAAAGCGTTGCTTCAAAAACGATAGCACGAATTACGAAGCTCTTTCTTCTGGCCTCTCTGGAGGAAACGTTATTTATCTTCATATAGTGTTCGAGCTCAAGTTCAATAAAGTTTCTGGCACTTTCAATATCCGTATAGCTCTCATCATCAACCTCAATGCTATCGAGCATAATAATTGAACGATAGTTGGGGTTACCAACCAAAAATTTAATATAGAAAACGCAAAGCTCAATAAGGAGCTGCTTTTCATCATTTCTATAAAGCTTGCTCATCTCGGTTTTAAGCAAACTCCACTGATGTTTTATGTACGAAATGATTTCTACAACAAAACCTTCCTTGTTTTTAAAATAGTTATAGGGAGTCGCACAAGAAACGTTGCAAGCAACCGCAACCTGACGAAGTGAGAAGTTAGCTACACCGCAATTTCCAATCTCGTCTATTCCCGCAAGGATGAGTCTTTCTTTTATAGTTTTTCTGGCAAATTTGTTGTCCATAATTACCACCGCCTGTATTTAGTCAATCCTATTATATACGAGAAAGATAAAATTGTCAATGATAATTTTTATTTTTTATTTACAAAATGTATTGACTTTTTTATAAAAAAAGAGTAGAATGATTAAAAGTTATCATTGATAATTATGTATTTTTGCGAAAGGGATATAGAGCGATGGACAAGCTTTTTGATGCAAGAGAAAAAATCAATAAAGCCGACAAGGAACTTGCCAAGCACTTTTGCGAGCGCATGGCAGCAGTCAAAGAGGTTGCAGAATATAAGGCGGAGCATGCTCTGCCCATTCTTGATGCTTCTCGCGAGGAGGAGATTATCAAAAATGCTTCCAACCGCTTTGAAAATAGCGATATTAAGGCGCACTATATCAATTTTGTGAAAAGCAATATAGCCATATCCCGCTCCTACCAGGCAGAGCTCTACCCTGCCGCTGCGAGCGGAATTATTTATGATACGGAAAACGTAAAGAGACTGCGCATCAATTTGGACGAGGATAGCTATGACGTTATTGTTGGTTGCGGAGCATTAGAGTTTTCCGATAAATATTTCAATTTGGATAGACGCGTATTAATTCTAACCGATAGCGGTGTTCCAAAACAATATGCAGAGAGTGTTGCCCAAAGGTGCCAAAATCCTCATATTTTTACAATCGAACAAGGTGAGCAAAACAAAAATCTTGCAAATTTTGAAGCGATTTTGAACTTTATGGCAAACAACCGCTTCACAAGAAGCGACTGTGTTGTTGCCGTGGGTGGCGGTGTTGTCGGAGACCTTGCGGGGTTTGTAGCATCCTCATATATGAGGGGTGTTGATTTTTACAATATTCCCACTACCCTGCTCTCCCAAGTTGACTCGTCCATTGGCGGCAAGGTTGCAATCGACCTTGGCGGCTACAAAAATATAGTCGGCGCGTTTTATCAACCGAAATGCGTTATAGTCGATCCCGAGCTTTTACTCACACTCGATATCAGACAGGTTCGATCAGGACTTGCCGAATCACTTAAGATGGCAACCACGAGCGACCCCGAACTTTTCGCTATGTTTGAGAGTGGCGAATTTTTAGGTGATATTGAAGAGGTTATTTTGCGCTCCTTACTTATTAAAAAAGGCATAGTTGAACGCGACGTAATGGAAAGTGGCGAAAGAAAAATACTCAACTTCGGCCACACGGTAGGACATGCTATTGAAAGCTCTTCCGACCTACTTCACGGAGAGTGCGTAGCACTCGGAATGCTCTATATGTGCTCCGAGAAAATCAAAAATCGCCTCATTCCGATTCTTGACGAGATCGGACTCCCGTCGGGAGCCCAGCTTGATGCGGACGAACTTTATAAATTCATCCTTCGCGACAAAAAAGCAAGCGGTGAAAATATCACAGTTACTTATGTTAACGAAATAGGCAAAGCGGAGCTTCGCAAAATGCCTATTGAAAAGATAAAGGATTACTTATAATCCCAAGCAAACAAGGAGAAAACGATGAAAAACACTTTTGGCAATGCCGTAAAAGTTACTCTTTTCGGTGAAAGCCATGGAGATGCCATCGGTACCGTCATTGACGGTCTTACACCGGGCATCGAAATTGACTATGAATTTATTGACAGACAATTGAACAGAAGACGCTCAAAAACTCAAGTTTGTACACAAAGAGTTGAGAAGGACGATTATAGAATAATAAGTGGTGTATTCGACGGTCATACAACGGGAACTCCTCTTTGCATAGTTATTCCCAACAGGGACACAAAAAGCTCGGACTATCAACTATTTAGCTCCGTAGCACGTCCGGGACACGCGGACTATACCGCAAATTGCAAATATCACGGATATCAGGACTATCGCGGTGGCGGACATTTTTCAGGTAGAATCACCGTTGCTCTTGTAGCTGCAGGTGCTATAATACAATCAGCGCTTGAGAAAAAGGGAGTGTACGTTGGCACACATATCAAAAAATGTGCGGATGTTTGCGATAGAGATTTTGAGAATTACGTTGAAGACATTAAAAGCTTGCACGTTGCTCAATTTTCCATTCTCGACGAGAATTCCAAGGAGAAAATGCTCAGCAAAACCACGGAGATTAAGGCAAACGGTGATAGCGTTGGCGGAATTATGCAAACCGCCATCTACGGTGTTCCCGCAGGTCTTGGTGAGCCTTGGTTTGACTCGCTCGAGAGTATGCTCTCCCACGCCATGTTCTCCATTCCCGCAGTAAAGGGTGTTGAATTTGGAATTGGATTCGGTTGTGCCAATATGAAGGGCTCCGAAATGAATGACGAGTTCTATGTGAGTGGCGAAAATATCCTCACAAAGAGCAATAACAATGGCGGTATCAATGGCGGCATCAGCAACGGTATGCCAATTGTGTTCAACTGTGCGGTTAAACCCACATCTTCAATACCGAGAAAACAAAAAACAGTAAACTTTATTGATAAATATGATACCGAGATCGAAATCTCGGGTCGCCACGATTCCACCATCATTCCGAGAGCGTGCGTGGTAGCGGAAGCACTTTCCGCAATAGTAATTGCCGATCTTCTAATTGGTAGATACGGCACAGATTATCTTTTATAAAATTAACAATCCATGAAAGGAGGGCCTCTATGAAATACGGTCTTATCGGCGAGCATTTGTCCCATAGTTTCTCAAAGGAAATTCACGAGCAGCTCGCGGACTACAAATACGAGCTTTGTGAAATCGCGCGAGAAGATCTTCGCGATTTTATGCAAAAGCGCGAGTTTTGTGCAATTAACGTAACAATGCCGTATAAATGCGAGGTCATTCCCTATCTTGATTATATTTCAGAAGAAGCCGCTGAGCTTCAAGCGGTAAACGTTATCGTCAACCGTGACGGCAAGCTCCACGGCTACAACACCGACTACCTTGGCATGAAGGATTTGATTCTTCGAGCAAATGTTTCCCTAAACGGCAAAAAGGTGCTTGTTTTGGGTACGGGAGCAACATCCCGAACCTCGGCACTCGTATGCAAAAACCTTGGCGCTGACGAAGTCATCTTCGTTTCAAGAAATAAAACGGACGATGCTATCACATATGATGAGGCAAAAGCTCTTCACACGGATGCCGACGTTATCGTAAATGCAACACCCGTGGGAATGTATCCGAACAGCTACTCTTCCCCCTTGGATATCGAGGATTTTTCAAATCTTTGCGCCGTTTTCGATGCGGTTTATAATCCGCTTCGCACCGAGCTCACTCTCAATGCATTAGGGAATAAAATCCATGCTGAAAGCGGTCTTTATATGCTTGTATCCCAAGCGGTACACGCGGTAGAATTGTTTTTGGATACAAAAATTGACGAATGTAAAACCCAAGATGTTTTCACAAATATATTGAAATCCAAGGAAAATATCGTCCTTGTAGGTATGCCCAGCTCCGGTAAATCCACAATGGGTAAGATACTCGCCGAAAAACTTGGTAGAGATTTCTACGACCTTGACGATGAAATCGAAGCAAAAATAGGATGCACTATTGCGGAATACTTTGAAGACCATTCCGAGCGCGATTTTCGCGATATCGAAACCGAGGTTACCAAGGAAATCTCACAAAAAAACGGCATTGTAATCGCCACGGGTGGCGGTTGTATTCTTCGCGGTGAGAATGTAAGCGCCCTGCGCTCAAACGGACGATTGTATTTCCTTGATAGAAGTTTAAATTCACTAATTCCCACCAATAGCCGTCCACTGGCGAGCAATCGTTTGGCAATAGAAAATCTTTATCGCCTGCGATATGATATTTATAAAACACTCAGCGACGTCCGCATAGACGGTGATCTCGCGCCCGAGCTCGTATCGGAGCTTATAAGAAAGGAGTTCTTAAAATGAAAATTTTAGTAATCAACGGTCCAAATCTGAATATGTTGGGCATTCGTGAGCCCGAGCACTACGGTAGAGAGACCTACTCCGATCTTGAAGTTAAGATAAAGGACTACTGCCACGGCAAATGCGAGGTAACACTCAAGCAATCAAACCACGAGGGCGACCTTGTTGACTATATTCAAAGCGCCTATTTTGAAAATTATGACGGTATCGTTATAAATTCGGGCGCTTACACTCACACGAGCATTGCGATTCTCGATGCGGTCAAATCCGTTATGAAGCCCTGTGTCGAGGTACATATTTCCGACGTAAGCTCCCGCGAGGATTTCAGACAAATAAGCTACATCCGATCCGCTTGCATAGCAACCATTTCGGGATGCGGTACAAAAGGATATCTCACAGCAATCGACTATCTCATCAAGCATATAGAGGAGGAAAGAAATGAACGTTACAATAAATAGAGGTAAAGCACAGGGAACGATAATTGCTCCCCCCTCAAAAAGTGTTGCACATAGAATGCTCATTTGTGGCGGACTTGCAAATGCAAAGAGCACTATAACGGGAATTAATAATTCCGAGGACGTTCAGGCAACTCTTGACTGCCTTGCAGCAATCGGCGTGCAGTATAAGCACGTTGGCGACGTGCTTGAAATCACGGGACGCGAGGTTAAAAAGAATAAGCAAATTCAAGAGTTCTTCTGCCGTGAAAGTGGCGCAACTCTCCGTTTCTTCATTCCCTTGGCGCTCTTGACGGGTAAAAAGAGCATTTTCTACGGTTCACAAAGTCTTCTTTCCCGTCCCCTTTCAGTTTATCAGGGGATTTGTAAGGAGCAGGACCTTATGTTCGTAAAGGAAAAGGAAAGAATTATACTTGAAGGCCCTCTCAGAGCAGGCAATTTTAAGGTTCAAGGTAATATTTCCAGCCAGTTCATTTCAGGACTTCTCTTTGCTCTCCCCGTTCTCAAAAAGGATAGCCAAATTTCCATCACCCAGCCTATCGAGAGCCACTCATATATCGATCTTACACTCAACGTTATGAGAAAATTCGGTATGAAAATCGAGTGGAAGAACGAGCGCACACTCTACATTCCCGGAGGCCAAAAGTATAGCCCCGTAGTAGATAGCGTTGAGGGCGACTACTCCAACGCAGCCTTCTTCTCCGCACTCAATATTCTTGGCGGAGACGTTCAAATTGAGGGACTTAGCGAAAATTCCGTTCAGGGCGATAGGATATATTCCAAATATTTTGAAATGATAAAAAAGGGTACTCCCTCAATCAATATTTCCGACTGTCCCGACCTCGGCCCCATTCTCTTTGCACTTGCTGCGGCAAATAATGGCGGCATTTTCACAGGAACACGCCGTCTCCGTATCAAAGAGAGTGATAGATGCGACGCAATGGCTGAGGAACTTCGCAAATTTGGTGTTTCAGTAACAGTAAATGACGACGACGTGGTGGTGTTCCCCAAGGAATTCCATAAACCAAGCGAGGTGCTTAGCGGACATAATGACCATAGAGTAGTAATGGCACTCTCCGTACTGTGTACCATTTTTGGTGGTGAAATCGAGGGCGCCGAAGCAGTAAACAAGAGCTTCCCCGACTTTTTTGAAAAGCTTCAAAGCGTCGGAATCGACGTTATCAAGCACTAAAACGAGGTAAATTGAATGATATTTAAGAGAAAATTACCCATTCCGCAAGAAGTAAAGGAAATGCTTCCCCTCTCCGACGAGCTTGCCGCAGTAAAGGCAAAAAATGACGAAGAGCTTCGTAAAATCTTTACGGGCGAGAGCAATAAATTTCTTCTTGTAATCGGCCCATGCTCCGCGGACCGCGAGGACGCGGTAATGGACTATGTCCACCGCCTCAAAAAGCTCTCCAAGCAGGTTGAGGATAAAGTTATGATAGTTCCCCGTGTTTATACGGGTAAGCCTAGAACAACGGGTGCAGGATATAAGGGACTCGTGCATCAACCCAACCCCGCCGAGCCCCCGGATATGTTCCGCGGACTCGTGGCAATTCGTAAAATCCACATGAGAGTTCTCGAGGAAACAGGATTTTCAACAGCGGATGAAATGCTCTATCCTGAAAATCACCGCTATATTTCCGACCTTCTCTCCTACGTAACTGTGGGCGCGCGCTCGGTTGAAAATCAGCAGCATCGCTTGCTTGCGAGTGGTATGGATATACCCGTAGGTATGAAAAACCCCACCTCGGGCGATATTTCCGTAATGATGAACGCAATCAAGGCAGGTCAGTCATCGCATATGTTCATCTATCGTGGTTGGGAAGTAGAAAGCGCAGGTAACCCCTATGCTCACGCAATCTTGCGCGGATACGTAAATAAAAACGGTGAGAGCCAACCCAACTATCATTTTGAGGATCTTGCTCACCTCTATGATAATTATATAAAAATGGGACTTAAGAATCCCTCGGTTATCGTCGACTGTAGCCACTCCAATTCTAACAAGCACTATAAGGCACAGGTCAGAATTGCAAAAGAGGTGTGCCATAACCGTGAGCATTCCAAGAGCATAAAAGCTCTTGTAAAGGGCTTGATGATAGAAAGCTATCTTGAGGACGGCTCGCAAAAAATCGGCGAGGGCATATACGGAAAATCCATTACCGACCCCTGTATCGGCTGGGAAAGAACCGAAAAGCTCATTCTCGATATTTACGATTTGCTTTAATAAAAAAGAACGGATTTTAAAAATCCGTTCTTTTTATTTTACTTTTCTTCTCTTCTCGTATTTTCCTGTCCTCTATAAACATCGAACTTACAAAATAAATATTCCAAAACAAAATTAGCGATCATAGTAAGTATCAAAATTACAAAATCGTTACCGCCATTTTGCTCAGCCAAATTTCCAAGCCAAGTAGAAATGGGAGTGAACACCAAATAAAATCCAAACACCTTTGCCATTGCTACGGGAACGTTTGCAGCGGATTGGAAGGTATAACGACGGTTAAGTGTAAAATTCCACAAAATTGAAAGAATCAATGACGTCAAATAAGGAATCCAGTACTCATTAATAAATATCTCTAAAATTGCAAATGAAACTATTTGAATAATTCCGGCAGAAATTGAAAACAGTGTAAATTTCAATGCCTGCATAACTTGTCCTTTTTCTTTATTCATAACATTACTCCTTTATCAAATTGATTTTGAATAACAACGGCGGCGCTTGTGCTGTTCCTTGTCAAAATATTTCCACATACCGTGAACAGCGCCGTTAGTTTCAAGCATTGGGCCTGTTTCGCAGTACATAACCTTGTTCTCAATGCACTTTCTAACGAGCGTGTCCATCAAAATTGCGGGAACACCGAATGTCTGATGACTAGGATCAACTGCAACGAAATACATCTCAAGAGTATCGTTGTAGCATTTGAGTGCCTTGAGCATATGCACTATTCCAAACGGGAACATCCTGCCGTTTGCCTTTTTAAATGCCTTGGCAAGAGATGGCACCATCACGCCAAATGCAACTATATGACCCTCAGTATCCTTTACCGAGCAAATGTAATCAAGGTCAACAAGTGGTATGTAGTTGTCTATCATATTCTTGATGACTGCAGGTGTAAGAGGAACCGTACCAAATAGCACAGCTTCAGCTTTATCAACAACCTCAAATGCCTCAAAAGCATCAT
>JAZRHW010000139.1:0-6792 GCA_045644965.1 Eubacteriales bacterium | reverse complement strand
AGGCTTCTCGGAGAATTTGTAAATTGAATTATCAGGATTTACACTCATAATACCAAAGCGGCTTGCCTCTTCCATAGGAACCTGAAGAACTGCTATTGTACAGTCCGCGCCGTTTTGCTTGTGGTATTCAAGCATCTTGTTATAATCCATTGTATAGATGTGGTCACCGGAGAGAATCAAAACGTATTCAGCTTGATATCTCTTGATGAACTCAAGGTTTTGATAAATTGCGTTAGCTGTTCCCTTATACCAGTCGGAGCCCTTAAAGCCCTGGTAGGGAGGAAGAATGGAAACACCGCCAAAGGTTCTGTCAAGATCCCAAGGAAGTCCGTTTCCTATGTATTCATTAAGTACAAGGGGTTGATACTGTGTGAGCACACCTACGGTGTCCACACCGGAATTGATACAGTTTGAAAGCGGAAAGTCAATGATTCTGAACTTTCCTCCAAATGAAACTGCGGGTTTAGCTGTTTTCTTGGTGAGTGCGTAAAGTCTTGAGCCCTGTCCGCCTGCAAGAAGCATAGCGACACATTCTTTTTTCTTAAACATATCAAGAATCTCCCTTCATTTTCTATAAACTATTATAAGGCATAGTCATACATTGTTATTATAGTACGAATCGTGCAAATTTTCAAGTGTTTTTTCAATTTTTTTGCCCAATTTTTACCTTTTTGTTGATATTTCACAAAACCTTTCTCAAAGCTCCCCTTTTATAGACCTCTAAAAGCGATTTTTTCGTCTTTTGTGCCTTGACAGAAATTTATTTCTTTGTTATAATAACTGTGTATGATTGATAAGGAGGTGCGATATGAACAATGATTTTCAAGGCATTATAGCCAATGATGAATTATGCTCGTACTTTGCCACCGCCATAAAATCAGGCTCTCTCGCTCACGCCTATATACTTCACGGCGCAAAGGGTACGGGAAAGCATACACTTACATACCTTCTTGCCGCCGCTATCAACTGCGAAAACAAGAGTGAGAGCGACAAGTCAATTCCCTGTTGTAAGTGTAATTCTTGCAAGAAGATTCTCGGCAAGATTTCACCCGACGTAAATCTCGTTTCTCGAGAGGATGACAGAGCAACACTCGGTATCGCACCTATTCGTAAGATCCGTGAGGACGTAACATTTTTCCCCATCGACGGCGCTTACAAGGTGTATATTATCGAAGATGCTCACACCATGACTACTCAGGCGCAAAATGCACTTCTCCTCACGTTGGAAGAGCCGCCCTCTTATGCGATTTTCATTCTTCTTTGTGAGGACACCGAGAGCCTGCTTGAAACCATAAAAAGCCGTGCTCCCATCCTTCGCATGAAGACACCGAGCGAGGATCAAACAGTAACATTTTTAAAGGAAAACCATCCCCCCGCACGCACTTTTATAAATACGTCCCCCGACGAATTTAAACAAATTTACAAAGCTTCAGGGGGCAGCATAGGTAGAATTCTTGAGCTTATCGGCTCAACTGAAAAGAAGCAAATTTTGCAAAATCGCTCGCTCGCGGAGCAGCTTATGAAAGCGATAGCTGACCACTCACTTGCGACGAGATTTTCCGAAATAAATTCAATGTTTGCTCAAAAGCGCGAGGATAGGGACAAGCTTATCTCGCAGCTTTGTGAAATTCAATCCGCAGTGCGAGATTTAATGGTACTCAAAAAGGCGGATGAGCCACAAATGATATTTTTCACTGACGTTGAATATGCCGAGGAGTTATCCTACTCCTTCTCTACTCAAAAGCTCACGCAAATATACGAAAGTGCTGAAAAAGCAAGAATCGCGCTTCTCAGAAACGCGAATGTTAAACTCACCGTTGTTAATTTTTTAAGCGGACTTATTTAGATAAATAATCCGACCAAGTCGGAATGGAGATAAATATGGAAAACAATAATCAAAACAATAAAAATAACAAGAAAAAGCACCACCGTCGTTGGAACAACAAACGTAAACCCAAAAAAGAGGTGGTTGAAAATATCCAGGAAAACGAAGTGATCGAGGAGTCCCCCGTTGCCGAAGAAATCGTAACAATTGGCTATGCCGAAGAGAATTTGGATTTTCTTGAGGAAACCGCGATTGAAGAAATCGCCCCCGCCCAAAAGGTCGTTGACGAAAACGAGGAAAAGGTAGAGGTTGTGGGTGTTAGATTCAAGAAGGTTGGTAAGGTTTACTACTTTGCACCCGAGGGTATCGTTGCCAAAAAGGGCGACTTTGCCATTGTCGATACCGCGCGTGGTCCCGAGTTTGGCGAGGTATTTATTCCCAATAAATTCGTCGGTATATCTGAGATAGTTCCCCCCCTTCGCACAGTAACAAGAATAGCTACTCCCGAGGATATCGTTCATAACGAAGAAAACAATAAAAAGGAAAAAGAGGCATTTAATATTTGCCTTGGACAAATTGCAAAGCACGAGCTTGATATGAAGCTTGTTGACGCTCAGTACACCTTTGATAACAGCAAACTTCTCTTCTATTTCACAAGCGCTGGACGTGTTGACTTCCGTGAGCTTGTTAAAGACCTTGCGGCAGTATTTAGAACAAGAATTGAGCTTCGTCAAATAGGTATTCGCGACGAGGCAAAGCTTATCGGCGGTCTTGGCGCGTGCGGTAGACCTCTTTGCTGCGCAACATTCCTTTCAGACTTTGTTCAGGTATCAATCAAAATGGCAAAGGAACAGGGACTTTTCCTCAATTCCTCAAAGATTTCTGGCACTTGCGGACGTCTTATGTGCTGCCTCAGATATGAACAGGACACTTATGAATACGAGATCGCTCGTACCCCCTCGGTTGACTCAATGGTTAAAACTCCCGATGGTGTTGGCACCGTTATTGAAACTCACCCACTTACAGGACTCATCAAAGTTAAGTTCAATGATAAGTCCGAGCAGGCTCCCAAAGTGTTCCATAGGGATGATGTAAAAATTATAAAATCCCAAAAAAATCCTGATAAAGAATAATTTTTTTACAAATATTTTTCTCTAACCCCTTGCAAAATCGCAAGGGGTTTGTTATAATATGCGTATCAATACATATTTGGAGGTATTTATCATGGCTTATAAGATTACTGACGCTTGCATCGCTTGTGGTGCTTGCTGTGACGCTTGCCCCTGCGGCGCTATTTCCGAAGGCGACGGCATCTATGTAATTGATCCTGATACTTGCGCTGATTGCGGTGCTTGTGCTGACGTTTGCCCTGTAGGAGCTCCCGTTCAGGAATAATCTAATTGCATTAGAAAATACGGAGCAGTTTTTGCTCCGTGTTTTTTACTTTGGAGGTAAATTGTGGACTACAAGCTTTTTGACGGTGAAAAAATAACCGAGGTCAATGAGAATATCAAATTAATACAGAGAGAAAACGGACTCACATTCGGAACCGATGCCTTTTTGCTCGCTTCCTTTATAAAGGAGCAAAGAAATGGCATAGCCGTTGAGCTTGGTGGCGGAACAGGTATCATTTCCCTACTCTGTGCTTCAAGAAATAAATTTAAAACGATCCATTGTATTGAGATCCAAGAGGATTTTGCAAATATTATTGAGAGAAATGCAAAGCTTAACGGACTTGATGAAAAGGTAATATCCATACACAAAGATATTAGAGAAATAAAGAGCGCCAATATCGGTGTTGAGGTTGAGGCGGTGTTTTCCAATCCCCCATATATGAGGGTGGATAGCGGAAAACGCAACGAGCATGATGAGAAATTCATAGCGCGACACGAGGTTTGCGGTGATATAGGCGACTTTTGCGCAGCAGCAAAGAGACTCTTAAAGCACGGCGGATATTTTTATTGTGTGTGGCGCCCCGATAGACTCACCGACCTTATATGTTCCATGCGAGAAAATGCCCTTGAACCAAAGGAAATGTGCTTCGTCCACGCCAACACAAAGAGCGCACCGTCAGTGGTGCTCGTAAAAGCAAAAAAAGGCGCGGCAGCCGGTGTATCGGTAGTTGAACCACTGTTTTTAAACCTTGATAATGATGCAAAAACGCTCACCGAAAGAGCGAAAAAGATATACGAGGAATGTAATTTTTAATGAAAGAACTTAAACGAATTTTAAGCTATACAAGACGCGCGGTAGATGACTACGCTATGATAGAGGAAGGCGATAAAATTGCCGTGGGTGTCTCCGCGGGCAAGGATTCCCTCGCACTTCTCTACGCGCTTGCCGAGATGAGAAGATTTTACCCTAAAAAGTATGAGCTCATCGCGATAACCGTTGATATGGGATTTCCAAATACGAGCTTTGACGGAATAAAAGCACTTTGCGAGGAGCTGGGCGTGGAATACCATATTGCTCCCACACAAATATATCAAATTATCTTTGAAGAACGAAAAGAAAAAAGCCCCTGCTCCCTTTGTGCAAAAATGCGCCGCGGTGTGCTTTACAATACCGCAAAGGAGCTTGGCTGTAATAAGGTAGCACTCGGTCATCACTTTGATGACGCGATTGAGACGTTCATGTTAAATCTTTTCTTTGAAGGTAGAATCGGTTGCTTCTCACCCTTTACATATCTTTCAAGAATTGACCTTACAATGATTCGCCCCCTACTCTATGCAAGTGAAAAGAGTGTTCGTCAGTTTGCGGAAAAGGCGGAATTGCCCGTTGTGAAATCAACCTGTCCCGCGGACGGAAACACCGAGCGCGAAGAGATGAAGCAGCTCCTTCGCGAGCTTGATATCAAGCATAAAGGACTCCGCTACCGAATCTTTGGCGCAATGCAGCGCGGTGAGATAGACGGCTTTAAGAGTGCAAGCTCTATGGACGGAATTAAGGACTACGAAAACGAAAATGAATAATAAAAGCTCCCTTGAAAAAGGGAGCTTTTTTATTTTTACATACAAGTTACAACGATATCTCCGTCGTGAACATTGATATGAACCTTTGAAATTGTGCGATTGTAGTCCGCGATAACCTTTTCGGCAATGGCATCTTCAATGTGAGTTTGAATAAATCTTCTCATATTTCTAGCACCAAATTTTGCACTGTATGACTTTTCGCCAACGTGCTTGAGCGCTGCCGCAGTATATGTGAGGTCAATTCCCTTTTCGGCAAGTGCGATTTTCAACTCACCGAGCATAATTTCCGCAATTTTTGCAAAGTTTTCTTCGGTAAGAGAATTAAAGGTAATTATCTCGTCAACTCGGTTGATAAATTCGGGACGAAGGAAGCCCTCAAGCGCCTTCATCGTTCTCGCCTCGTTCATTGAGGTATTATCCGTGGAAAATCCTGCTCTGCCCGAGGAATTAGTTGAGCCGGCATTGGTTGTCATAACCAAAATCGTATTTTCAAAATTGATGGTTCTTCCCTGCGCGTCGGTCACGCGTCCGTCATCAAGAATTTGCAAAAGCACATTAAGAACGTCGGGATGAGCCTTTTCAATCTCGTCAAAGAGGATGACGGAATAAGGTCTTCTTCTAATCTTTTCGGTGAGCTGTCCTGCCTCGTCATATCCGACATATCCGGGAGGAGCTCCGATAATTTTAGAAACGGAATGCTTCTCCATAAATTCGCTCATATCAAGGCGAATGAGCGTTTCGGGAGAGTGGAAAAGGTCGTTTGCAAGCTGCTTTACAAGCTCGGTCTTACCAACACCGGTAGGGCCTGCGAAAATAAAGGATACGGGCTTTCTCTTGTAAGAAATACCTGCTCGGTTTCTCTTGATAGCTCGGCAAATTGAGTTTACCGCCTTATCCTGACCGATTATATGTGTTTTTAATCTTTCCTCTAATTTATCAATTTGCTCATACTCGTTAGCACTGACTGTAAGCGCGGGAACACCCGTCCAAACCTCAACAACATCAGCAAGATCCGATGTGCCGAGAACTATGCTCTCACATTCACCTTCAAGACTCTTAAGCTCGTCTGCAAGCTTTATCTCACGGGATTTGAGCTTGGCTATCTTTTCGTAAGCATCGGCATTGTCGGGAGAATCCGGAGGCATTGACTCAAGAGCCTCTCTGTCCTTCTTTATAGCAAGAAGATTTTCTCTTATCTCAATGCTTCTGTTCAATGAAGCGGAATTAAGCGAGAGATTAGCCGCAGCTTCATCAAGAAGGTCTATTGCCTTATCGGGCAAATATCTGTCTGTGATATACCTTTCAGAAAGCGTCACTGCGCTTTTAAGAATATCATCGGGTATTTTGATCTGGTGGAATGTCTCATAATAATGCTTAATTCCCTTAAGCATCTCAAGTGTTTCGTCAATAGAGGGTTCTTCCACCTTAACGGGCTGGAAGCGTCTCTCAAGTGCGCTGTCCTTCTCGATATATTTACGGTATTCGTTGAGCGTGGTCGCGCCTATAACTTGAATTTCACCGCGTGAGAGCGCGGGCTTGAGCATATTAGCGGTACTTACACTTCCCTCGCTGTTACCTGCTCCAACTATATTATGCACCTCGTCTATAACGAGAATGATGTTTCCTGCATCCTTAACTTCCTTAAGAAGTCCCAAAAGTCTGCTCTCATACTGACCGCGGAACTGTGTTCCTGCAACGAGAGCGGTAAGATCGAGCAAATGCAATTCTTTATTTTTCAATTTGTAAGGAACCTCTCCCCTTACTATTCTTTGAGCAAGAGCCTCTGCTATAGCAGTTTTACCTACGCCGGGCTCGCCTATCAGACAGGGATTGTTCTTCTGTCTTCTCAAAAGAATCTGAATAACACGCGCAAGCTCCTTCTCTCTGCCAACGATGGCATCAAGCTTTCCGTCACGTGCCTCTTTTGTAAGATCCTTGCAGTAGGAATCAAGAAATTTTCTCTTTTTTTCCTTCTGCTTTTCTTCTTCACCCTTA
>JAZRHW010000138.1:0-5627 GCA_045644965.1 Eubacteriales bacterium | reverse complement strand
TAATTTCATTGCCTTTCTCGTTTGCACGGCAAGTGATGACTCATATATCAAATATTGCGGATATATGAATCTTTTGGAATACGTCCTCAACGCGCTCTATTCCGCGGATAAGGACTTGTGGGAAGCCACATATAAAAAGCTCAACAACCGCGCGATATATGAGATGATAGCCTACAACAATTTCTATGAGCCCTATCGCGATAACGTAATTGGTGAGGTCAGTGGCGCAATAAATGATGCGTACCTGCAAGCAAACGGCACAGAGGGATCAGTCAGCTACGGACTTGTGGTAGACCTAGCGGTAGCTTATTTTCACAAAAACATTGAAAATTGAATAATATAGCTAATAGTTGATAAAAAAGTTCCTTAATTATCGAAAAAGCTATTCCATTTTTGGCGGTTATATGTTATAATGATTTATAATATTAAATATAACTGCCAAAACTGTTTTTTGGGGGATCTACATATATGGAAAAAATCATAATTAACGGCGGGCATGAGCTCTACGGAGACGTTAATATCAGCGGAATGAAAAACGCAGCGCTTCCCATCATCTTTGCAACCATACTCACTGCCGATAAATGTACAATCGAAAACGTTCCCAAAGTAAGCGATATCACAATGTCATTTGATATTCTTCGTTCAATGGGAGCGAGAATTAAATATCTTGACGAAGCAACGGTTGAGATTGATACAACCGATCTCGAGGGAGGAATCTCTCCCGACGATCTTGTTTGCCGCATGAGAGGCTCAACGTATCTTCTCGGTGCAGAGCTTGCGAGATTCAAAAAATCCAAGGTTGCCTTCCCGGGCGGATGTAATTTCGGCACACGTCCCATTGATATGCATATTAAGGGCTTTGAGGCTCTTGGCGCAAGCATCACACAGGACGAAACCTATGTTTATGCCGATGCACCCAACTCTCTTACCGGTAACTCAATCTACTTTGACATAGTTTCCGTTGGAGCAACGGTAAACCTTATGCTTGCGGGAGCTCTTGCAAACGGACTCACAGTAATTGAAAACGCTGCAAGGGAGCCACACATAGTTGACCTTGCAAACTTTCTTAATACATGCGGTGCAAATATCAAGGGCGCAGGTACGGGAATAATTAAGATCGAAGGCGTTGAAAAGCTTCACGGCTGCACCTACGATATCATTCCCGATATGATTGAAGCAGGAACTTATATGACCGCAGTAGCCGCTACGGGCGGTGAGGTGAATATCAAAAACGTTATTCCCAAGCACTTGGAAATTATTTCAACAAAGCTTGTTGAAATGGGTGTTGAGGTTAGAACATACGACGATTATATCACAGTAAAATCGGACGGAAAGCTCAAGCCCACCAATATTCAAACCCTTCCCTATCCTGGCTTCCCCACCGATATGCACCCGCAGTTTTCAACTCTTTTGGCGATTGCAAACGGTGATAGTACGGTATATGAAACCATTTGGAAAAACCGTTTCAAATACGTTAAGGAACTTGAAAAGATGGGCGCTAACATCACAGTTAACGAACCCTTTGCCGCATTCCACGGCGTAGAAAAGTTACACGGTGCAACGGTGCGCTCCGTTGACCTCAGAGCAGGAGCTGCAATAGTTATTGCAGGACTCGTTGCCGAGGGAACAACTGAGGTTATAGATATTTTCACTATCGAAAGAGGATACCTTGATATAGTCGGCAAGCTCAAGGGGCTCGGCGCGGACATTTCAAAGGTCTATATCGACGAAAATGCATTCATATAAAATAAAAAAGTCAAGGCAAATGCCTTGACCTTTTATTTTAGTTCAAATTTCTTATATTCAAGAGAAAAGTATATTTTTCTTTCATCCATATACTCTTCAAAATCGGACTTGTCCATCATTTCAAAATCAGTAAAATATGTCTCGCAGCTGCTTTTTAGTTCCCCAAAGATTTCAAATTTTTCTGCGGGAATATTTCCATCAGAACCAAATATTAATATATCACTGTCCGTGATATATTGATCAAAGCTCCCCGATTCTTCAAGATAAGTATCAAAATACGGTCTTTCAATGAGTGTAAAACGGCGCTCGCCGTATTCAAAGCTCAAACAAACACTTGGATTAACTCGTCCCGTAATATATGCTCTATCGCTCACGGTGAGTTTTCCCGATAAAATGTCAAGCTCCTCGTTGGTGTTATAAATATACACCTCGACACCCTTGTCCGCAAGCACACGAACTATTGAGCTCATAACAAGGCTTTCCTGATATGTCGTGGGCATAGGAAGGAGGACTCTTTCAATAATGCAATTACTTGCGAGACGTTCAAGTGAGATGCTGTGATAATTGTGATAATGAGTCAGTATTACACCGTCGATTTCAGTAAAGCAATTTTCTTTTGCCAAATTCATACCGTCATAAAACGATCCGTAAGAACCGTTTGACGCATCACAAATATACACGCCTTCCGCGGAAGAAATAACGAGCACGTCATCACGCAAAAATTCCACGCTCACCTTATCCGAGCGACTCGCGTCATATGACACGGCGCTAATACAAAACAAAATAGCAAAAATCACACTCGGAACGGCAATAAGCCACCTTCTTGCAAGGCGCAAAGAAAGTAGAATAAGTGAGGTAATGAGAAGCCCCAAAACGAGATATTCCACAAGCGGAAACCTAAGCGAAATAACTATCCCCTCCATATCGGATACAAGTGCGACTATTTCCGTCATACATTTGCCTATCAGCGCACCGATTTTCGCAACAACTGTACCCAAAGTGCCAAGACCTGAAAATATGAGAGTAAATATGGCAAAAACCATAAATATTTCGCAAATTGAGCCCATGAACAAGTTGGTAACAAAGGTAGCGAGCGAAAGCTCACCAAAATAAAAGCTTATCACGGGCAAGGTAGAGATGCATACACAAAGTGAAACAAGTAAGGAATAAATCAAATTGCGAAGAGCGTTAACAACTCTTTTCTTTGCCCCGCTGCCGTCGATATTTCTTTGAAAAAACTGTAATTTGTTTTTCATTATAGTTGCGAGTACAACACCGAGAGTTGAGAGGAAGGAAAGTAGTAATCCTATATCCATAACCGCGCTCGGTTGAATAAGTACTATAAAGGACACCGCCACGAACAAAGCAGTCATTGTATCGTTTCTCTCCTCGAGTGCAATAGCCAAATATAGTGTCCACAACATCAACATTGAACGGCACGTTGAGAGTTGAAATCCCGTAAGCGCAACGTAAAATAGCGTAAGAACTGCCAAGATAAGTACTCGGCACGGTCTTGGAACGAATATTTTTTTAAGTAGGGCTTCCAAAATACCCACAAGAATTGCCACGTGGAGTCCGCTGAGCGCAAGCATATGATAAACTCCCGCACGGCGAAAATCGCGAAGCACCTCGTCGGAAAGTAGCTCCCTGTTTCCAAGCAGCAACGCGCTCGCAAGCTCGCCTACGCCCTTTCCAAGATTAACTTTTAAAATTGATGATAACTTGGAATTAAGTCTTGAAAACGCGGTAGCAATACGGACTTCCTTGTCACGAATGTCAATTTTGTCCTCCGAGCTGACCACACAAATAAGCGCATAATCGTACGACTGAGCATTTTTAAGATAGAGTACGTTTTCATAGTTCCCAAGTGGCATGGCACTCACGCTTGCTTCAAAGAAATCGCCCTCAATCAGATCGCTTTTGTACTCGGTAACAAGTATCGCCGAAAGATTTGTACTCTTGCCGTCAACTTTTTCAACTTTGACTACAAGCTCGCTCAAAAAATCGTTTTTCGATATGACATCCGAAACGTATCCCTGAATTTGTCTCTCGCCACTATATTCAGTTTTAATACTTTCGTTTTTGTGAAAATACATCCCTGTATTTATCGTTCCCAAAAGTGCAGCGATCAAAAGAAGAAGCGCAACGGCCCCTATATTCTTAAATGACCCCTTGCGTCTAAAAATCAAATAAATGCCGAGTAGTAGTGCTCCAAAAATTAAAAGCACTATCGCAAAAGTTGCTTTATTTAGCTCAAAGCATAGGCGCGAAAACAGTAAAAATACAAAGGATATCCACACAAAATATCTTTTTGAAAAGACGTTCATAGATACTCCCAATAAAGTCAATACTTTTTAACAGTATATCATATTAAAATATATTATTCAATAGGATTATCCGCTTTTTATGTGCCCACCTTGTTGACTTTTGCTTTTATTTGTGATAAAATATTTTGATACGATAAGTTAATAACTTACTCAATATATAGATATTCAGGACAACACATCACTATGAAACACTTAATTTTGGTAACGTCACCGCCCGCGTCAGGTAAAACCTTCGTTTCCAGGCAGCTTGCAAAGAGATTTCACAATATCGTTTATCTTGACAAGGACGCTCTCGTGCCCCTTTCAAATAGAATTTTCCTCGCAGGAAATGAGGAGATCAACCGTTCCTCAGCGTTTTTTGAAGAAAATATCAGAAACTATGAATATATCGCTATTCTCGATATCGCATTTGAGGCACTTGAATATGCGGATCTCGTTCTCATCAACGCTCCCTTTACAAGAGAGGTTAGAGACAACGACTATATAAGAGACCTCAAAACAAAGCTCTCCGAGCACGGTGCTGAGCTCACAGTTGTTTGGGTTGAGACCGACATTGAGGTAAGCCACAAGAGAATGATTGCGAGAAACTCACCGAGAGATACTTGGAAACTCGCTCACTGGGATGAATATGTGGCAGGTAGAAATTACTCCACACCTACAATTCCCGAGCTTTCGGATTGCCTTGTAAAGTTCTACAACTCCAATACCGAAGAGTTCAACGAATCCATGGAGAGAATTACAAAATACCTTCTCGAAAAATAAAATTTAGCCTTATGGCAATGGGAGAAAAACATGAATGAAGTTTTAGAAAGAATAAAGGAGCTGCGAGAGACGCTTTCCTATCACGCAAAGCGCTACTACGTGTACGACGATCCCGAGATCTCGGATTTTGAATATGACCGTCTTTACGCGGAGCTCGTCCGTCTTGAAGAGGCACATCCCGAGTATTTTGATCCCACCTCGCCCACCTGTCGTGTTGGCGGCAAGCCCCTCGACAAGTTTGAAAAGGTTACTCACGCAGTGCCCATGAATTCCCTTTCCGACGTTTTTGAATATGGCGAGATAAAGGATTTTGTAGACAGAATGGCAGGACTCGTTGAAAATCCCGTATTCTCCGTTGAACCTAAAATCGACGGTCTTTCCGTGGCAATCACCTACGAAAACGGAATTTTAGTAAATGGCGCAACTCGTGGAGACGGAACTGTCGGCGAGGACGTAACGCAAAATATTAAAACAATAAATTCCATTCCCCTCTCGATAGATAAGCCCCTCTCCTTCTCCCTTCGCGGAGAGGTATATATGCCGCGCAAGGTTTTCTATGCTCTAAATGATGAACGTGAGAAAAACGGTGTACAGCTTCTCGCCAATCCGAGAAATGCCGCAGCAGGCTCACTCCGTCAGCTCGACCCCAAAATTTGCTCCGAGAGAAAGCTTGATATCTTCGTTTTCAATCTTCAAAATGGCGATATTTATGGCGACGGACGAGCGCCCGTATCACATACGGATACCCTTGATACTATAAAGGAGCTTGGCTTTGCAGTCCTTCGCGATAGA
>JAZRHW010000137.1:0-2227 GCA_045644965.1 Eubacteriales bacterium | reverse complement strand
CCTCAAAAACGAACAAATGTTTCACATTGTGAAAAATAATGAATAACAAAGAACAAAAGACAAAGAAAGGATGATGTAAATGGAAGGTTGTTTTACCACAGAGGTCTCGAAGCTCGCGAGAGTTGAGGCGGACCGTTATTTGCGCTCGTACAGAAGGATGAATTCTTTGCTTCGCTCGTCGCGAACGTTTTACCGACTTGACACAAGTGCCTCGTGTCTAGATGAAGCTGCCATCCAGGCGCAGATGTATGCTTTGCGCGCGCTCGTTCTTTCTATGGACGACGTGCAGTGCAGGGCACTGCTCTACAATTACTATATCAAGGGGCACACGCTTGAGGAGTGCGCTGAAATTATCGGTATATCAATTCGTAGCGTGTATCGGCTCAAAAATCGCGCGCTTTTGGATTTTTCAAAATTGATGCAAAAATAATTCTTTCGATTGCCCGTGAGCGCGAATATTAGCGCTAAATTTGGTAAATCTATTATTACCGAAATATGTGCTAAGGAGTGTGAAATATGAAAAGTAATATGGGACTCGTTTTTGGCGCTCTCGCCGGTATGGCAATGATTGGCGTTGGCTGCGCGATGCTCAGCAACACCAAGGCGGCGCGTCGCAGAAGAATGATCAAAAGGGCTGTCAAGACCGTTCACAACATGGGTTGTGCAATGCAAAAATTGACCGCATTTTGAAAGAATAGCTGACGGAGAACATCCGTCAGCTATTCTTTTTTCTCTCGTTGAGATCCACTATTACAATTAACGGTAGCAAGAGGAGCAGGGGAAATAGAATGTCCTCAAGTATGGCAGGGTATCGGTAAATGATATCGCTCTCGCCCGCCAAAATATCCCTATGAAGCGATAGGGCAAAGATTCCCATGGATGATGCGAAAAGTGCAAGTCCTGACCACAGTGCATTATAGGCGAGGGGATACATTGTATTTATGTAATGAAATATTTTTCTCATAATTTTCTCCTTTATTATAACTATCCACATATATTATAAAGGTGTTTTTTGCACAGTTCAATGCTAAATTATTGTAAAAAATAGTAAAATTATCAAAATATATTTACAAAAATGAAAAAAAGTGCTATCATAAATTAATAAATTTATGAAAAAGAGGATGCAGTTTATGAAATGTCCAATTTGTGGTTATTTTGACAGTAAGGTTATAGATTCTCGCCCTTCGCAGGACGGCAACAGCATTCGCCGCCGCCGTGAGTGTCTTGAATGTGGAAGACGTTTTACCACCTTTGAAACAGTTGAGGCGAACCAAATTTTCGTGACTAAAAAGGACGGCGAAAAGGAGATTTTCGACCGCAACAAGTTGCTTTCCGGTGTTATCAAGGCATGCCACAAGCGTCCCGTTAATGCTGAACTTATCGTTACCGAGGTGGAGCAGGAGCTTCACAACCAAATGAGAACCGAAATCACCTCAACTGAGATTGGCGAGCTCGTTATGCTCAAACTTAAGGAGCACGATCAGGTGGCTTACGTTCGCTTTGCTTCCGTTTATCGCGAGTTCAAGGACGTTGACACCTTCCTCAAGGAAATTAAGGATCTTATGAAGAAGGGCAAGTAATTTTTTGCTCGAAAGGAGCGTTTTATGGTTATTTTTGAGAGAGGCGACCTCAGAATTTCTTTGATAACTTCCCGACTTCTCCGCACGGAGAAGGGGGCATTTTGTGATGCTCCGACGCAAACGGTGGTAAATAGGGATTTTGAAGAAGCTAAATATACGCTTGTCGATGAGGGAAAGTATATTACCGTAAAGACGGACAAGGCAGTTTTCAAGGTAAGAGTTTCGGACGGAGCTGAAATTGGAAATCCGCAGGGAAAAGCCCTTCCGGGTACTGCGCGCACACTCGATATGGCGAATGGTGCGATCAGACTTGAGGACGGAATTACCTCGGTCTGTGGAATATCGGTAATGGAGGACAGCAAGAGCTTGATTGTGAATGCCGATGGTTCGATTTTGTCGCGCGAAAAATGTTCCGACAGATATTGGTTCGCGTACGGTCGAGACTATTGCGAACAGCTTCAAGACTTCTTTAAGCTCACGGGCGAGGTGCCGCTTATTCCGCGCTATGCGCTTGGAAACTGGTGGAGTAGATACAGGGCATACACACAAGAGGAGTATCGCTCGCTGATGCAAAAATTTATCGACAAGGAGCTTCCCATCACGGTTGCTACCATTGATATGGACTGGCATTGGACGGACGTTATTTC
>JAZRHW010000136.1:0-2174 GCA_045644965.1 Eubacteriales bacterium | reverse complement strand
CCTCAATGCAGTTTTCAGATGCGGTAAAGCTTTGCTATCAAGCGGCTTTCGGAGCGGAGCATTTGCTTTCAAATACGGATAGGGCGCGCGCCTATCTGATAGCTGAATTTAATGCTGTGAGTATCACCGACGAACCACTTTTTGAAAAGATTTCGGATGAAGTGTGCCGCGTTAATCTTGGCGCGTGGAAACGCGAAAAAATGTCTCCCGAGCTCCTTTTTGAGATATTCAAGAGCTCGGCAAAAATCGTGGATAACGGAATGGAAGCGTTTGAGCAAAACTTGAACTGCGCCGAACTTGTCTTGAAAGAAAAAGCACCTGGTTTTGATGTAGAAAAGTGGAAAAATTTCCTCTTTGAATATAGAAAAATGGGTTGCCCGCCCGTCCATCACAGTGATGATTACCGAGCACACGAGCACCCCTCTTATCGCATAGTAAAAATAAAAGAAATGGAGAAAATACTATGACATTTAAATTATTTATACAAGCAATTTTGAAATTCACACTCGGTGTGGTGCTTATTGGCGCACTCATCTTCCTGCCTGCAGGAACGCTTGAATTCACGGGCGGCTGGCTCCTTATGGGAATTTTGTTCGTGCCAATGTTTGGCGCAGGAATTGTAATGATGGTCAAAAACCCCATGCTTCTTGCAAGTCGCCTTGATGCCAAGGAAAAGGAAAGGGAACAAAGTATAGTAGTAAAACTTTCGGGACTAATGTTCATCGTGGGATTCATCCTTGCAGGACTTGACTTCCGTTTCAAGTGGATTGAGTTGCCCTTTACGGTAAATATCGTAGCATCTGTGGTGTTCATTGTGGCATATTTGCTTTACGCCGAGGTGTTGCGCGAGAATACGTATCTTTCAAGAACGATAAAGGTGGTTGAAGGACAAAAGGTGGTGTCCACGGGGCTTTACGGTATAGTTCGCCACCCCATGTACTTTGCAACGATTTTGCTCTTTATGGTAATGCCCCTCGTTCTTGGGTCTCTTGTTTCCTTCATTGTTTTCCTCGCGTATCCCTTTATTATCGCGGCACGCATTAAAAATGAGGAAGAGGTTTTGTCCCGAGAGCTTGAAGGCTATGAGGACTATAAGAAAAAAGTAAAATATAGAATGATTCCGTTTATTTGGTAAGGAGAAAATATGAATTTTTTGTTTGACCTTTACGGCACACTTGCCGATATACATACCGACGAAGAAAAAGAAGAACTTTGGTGTGGCTTTGCCGAGCTTTTGGGAGAAAATGACGTGAGCGCAGTGAGAGAAGAATATCTCGCAATTTGCAAAAAGCATGCCGAAGCGAGAGAGCATAAATTCGTAGAATTTGATCTTTTGCTCGTTTTTGAAGAAATGCTTGAAAATAGAGGTGTTTCAAAGAAAAATGCTCCCGAAATCGCAAGAAAATTCAGAGTGCTTTCAAGAGAAAAGTTGAGACTTTTCCCCTGTATTTTTGAAATTCTCGACGGACTTCGAGAGCGCGGCGCAGGTGTTTACCTTGTTTCCAACGCGCAGGCATGTTTTACAAGGGATGAGCTTGACGAGCTCGACCTTACCGAGCATTTTGATGGAATTCTCATATCGAGTGAGGCGGGCGTAAAAAAACCGCATGGAGCAATATTTGACGTGGCGGCAAAAAGATTCGGTATTGAGCTTGAAAATTGTGTTTACATTGGTAACGATCTTCATGATGACGTCCTCGGCGCTAGTGGTGCAGGACTCAAAACTGTATATATTGAGACCGAGCAGTCGGGTAAATATCCCAATCTTGACGTAACACCAACATATATCGCCTCAACCCATGAGGATATGAAAAATATCTTGTTCTCGCTCGCTTGATACTTCAAATTTTGATTTATAGAGCACGTAATTGGCACAACCAATGGGTTGTTTTGCTCCGCTTTTTCAAAAGCGGAAGCCGCGCGGCTAGAGCGCAAAAAAACAGCGTTTCTTTTTGGGAACTTTTTCTTTGCGCTTGCTTCGTCAAAGAAAAAGTGGATGAACGGAAAGTGATTTCTATAGTCAGTGGCACTATTTATAGATATCAATACCCCTATATCGCTTTTTCTTTTGAGAAAGTAGCCCCAAAAGAAAAAGCTTTGCAAAAAGAAAACGGGCATATTCGCCTGCGCGGCGAGCGCCACTACGCGTGGAGCGGTCGCTTTTGGAAAAGCGA
>JAZRHW010000135.1:0-4943 GCA_045644965.1 Eubacteriales bacterium | reverse complement strand
CCGTAAAAAGTACAGCGAGCCCAAGGTCATCTCCGCAGGCAAGGTTAAGACCAACAAGAAGGCACTTGTAAAGCAAGAAAGCATGGTGATAGTTGACGGATACAACCTCATCTATGCATGGGACACCTTAAAGGACATTGCCGATTATTCTCTTGAGAAAGCGCGTGAGACACTTATGGATATTCTTGCGAACTATGTTGGCTACACCAAAGAAAAGCTCACTCTCGTATTTGATGCATACCTTGTCCCTGAGGGCACGGGCTCTGATTTTGAGCGCGACGGCTACCGAGTTGTGTTTACAAAAGAAAATCAAACTGCCGACGCATTCATTGAAAAAATGATGCACGAGCTTGGTCCTAATTACAAAATCAGAGTTGTTACGGGCGACCGACTCGTTCAATTTGCTGCGGTACATTCGGGTATCTCTCGAATGACTACCAAGGAGTTTTCGGACGAGCTAATAACTGTTGGTAACGAAATAACCGAATTTGTAAAAAAGTTGGCTGAAAATCAAGAATAAACAAAAGACCTGCGGAATTCCGCAGGTCTTATTTATATGTCCTTTGTTAGTCTTTTCAGTGCTTCGCTTGCAGGGTATATGAGAAGTCCCACTGCAAAGTTCCCTATCGTATGAATTATATCGAAAGTAAAGCCCGCGGCTATCCACGCGAGAGTTTGTTCAAAGGTAAATCCAAACATTAATGCTTGTACAGGAGCATAAAGCACTCCGAAGAAAAGTCCGTGGAGCGCACATACAATTGGATAAACCACTGAGGCAACCGACTTGGGCATATTCTTGGGCAAAAGCATAGTTACTCCCCAAAGTACTGTCCAAATGTATAGATATGGTACCCACCACGCGTTAAAGCCTGCAAAGAGTCCATTTAAAAACACGTAAACGTATATGGGTATTAGTGCTTTCTTGCGAAATACTATCGTATAGGTGACTGTCAACATACCGAGCAGGTGTATGTTTGGTAGCGCTTCCATAACGATTTTAGACACGAACATCAGCGCTGAAAGTATGCCAAACAGGCATATTTCTTTTATGGGTAAATTTTTACTTTTCATATACTAATTGAAAATGATCGCCATCGGTTATAGGAGTGGTATCAACGCCACTCATCATATATTCGCCGCCCTTATAAAATCCCCAATACGCGCCATTTTTGTCATAGTCAGCGAGTATTCCGTTTACCTTTTTGATATACAATCCGTATTTACTGTCCTCACCCTCAATAAGCTTATTTTCAATCAGGGCTTCGCCAAGTGTGTCTGCATCTGTGTGGAGAGTAAACGTGATTTTATTTTCTCCAACAACAACCTCAACGCTCACTGTTTTTGAGCCCTCTCCCATCTCCGTATCGCTTGTGTAAATTGCATCGCTCCAAGGGTCTTTTTCCATACATGAAGCAAGTGTCAGCATCATAAAGATGAGAAGAATTAAGGATAATTTTGTGATAATTGTTTTTTTCATTTTGTATAAATTCCTTTCTATTTCAAAAGGATAAAATAAAAGCGCCCTCCTCCGTGGCGCACAAAACAAAGAGTACCCTGCCGTACTCTGCGTATTGCACTCCCCTTTGCCCAGAAGTCCTTTTACATGCACAGAACGATGAGCATTCCGACTTGTTATCTCACAAAAGATAAGATACGGTAATGGCTGTTGCTGCGGATTCGCACCGCGATTTCCTCATCCCCGAATAGCTCCGTCCGGCAGAGCATCCGACTTAATGAACTGTGTTTATTCTTTTGTCGATATATGATAACACATTTTTTATCACTTTTCAATAGAAAATAATAAAATCCCCGCAAAATTGCGGGGATTTTTGATTATTCGGGAAGCTCTACACATTCTTCGGCAAGGATAAACTTGCTAAGTCCGCGGAGAGGATGGTTGTTCGCTATGTCAACGAGTCCAAGTGCCATCTTGTGAGTGAGCATACCCTCACTTGCATAGGACATTGAGCGCAAACTCATAGTGTACATTATGCGCCAACCAAAGTAAGCATTCTTAACCTTTGTTTCCTTATCGGGACTATCCTTTGCATTAAGCTCCCAGTTATAAATAAGCTCGAAAACACCTGTAATAGCCTTGAAGAGGAACTTGCCCCAGAAGGTTTGATACTCGCGAAGAGGAGTGTTGAGGTCATAAGGTGTCTTAACCTCGGGTGCGGGTACTTCTCTACCAATGAGATTGTCAAATTTGAAGTCGGGAATATTGAGGAATCTATAATTATTGATGTCATAGAGCTCGGCATAAAGAGGATTTTCCTTTACTTGTGCTCCAAAATCAATGTTCACTACGGTTGAAAGGAGAACTGTATTAACGTCAGCACATACTTGGAATTCATACTGTCCGTTTTCAAGTACCCACTCGCCGCCAATATAGTATTTCAAATTATCAACGGGGATTTCTACACAAACGGTCTCCTTTTCGCCTGCCTTGAGGTAAACCTTTTCAAAACCGCGAAGTTCACGGATGGGCTTTACAACCTCAGTCTTGGGTGCTTGAACGAAGAGCTCAACTACCGCGGAACCGTCCATATCGCCGGTGTTCTTTACGTCAACGTATACCTTGTAGGTGTTCTCTTCCTTCTCAACACTCATTTTAGAGTATGCGAAATCAGTGTAGGAAAGACCGTAACCAAAGGGGTATCTAACAGGAATACCGAATGTTGAATAGTATCTATATCCTACGAAAATGCTCTCTTTATAGCGGTCGTTAGTTGTCTTTGTGAACTCGTCGCAATAAGGAACATTATCATAAGTAATAGGCCATGTTTCGCAAAGCTTACCGGAAGGATTAGCCTTACCAAACAAAAGCTCATATGCTGCTTCACCGCCCTCTTCACCGGGGAGATACATATTGAGAATAGAATCAACACTATTTTCGAAAGGAAGCTCTACGGGGCTTCCGCCAAACATTACGAAAACGATCTTCTTATTGAACTTTGCAAGTCTCTTCAAAAGATTGATCTGGTTTTGAGGAATTGAAAGTGTATTTCTATCAAAGCCCTCGCTCTCAGCATACTCGGAAAGTCCTCCAAAGAACAAAATCGTATCCGCTCTTTCAGCCTTCAATGCGGCTCTTTGAGCAAGCGCTGGATCATCCTCAAAAGAATCAAGCATATAACCCTGCTCGTAAATGTAGTTCACCTTATGCTTATCAAAAGCTTGTTTAGGTGTTGTAAGCTTATAGGGGCGAAGCAAGGATGAGCCTGCACCCTGATAGCGCATCTTTTCGAACATCTCACCGATTACAAGGTATTTGCCGTCATCACAAAGAGGAAGCAGGTTATCCTTGTTCTTGAGAAGAACCGCACCGTCCGTGCTCAACTGACGGGCAAGATCCGCGTGCTCGTCAAATTTTGCGGGCATTGTGCCCTCCACGAGTGTGGTATTGTAAATCATATTAAGTACACGGCGAACAGCTGTATTAACAACCTCAACGTCAAGCGAGCCGTCCTTAACTGCATCAAGAATCACTTGGCGGTTATGAGCAATATCACCGGGCATTTCGAGGTCAAGACCTGCTTTGAGGCCTTCAACTCTATCATTTACTGCACCCCAGTCACTCATTACAAGTCCTTCAAATCCCCAATCGTCTCGGAGAACTCCGTTGAGAAGCTCGGAATTTTCGGACGCATATTTGCCGTTTACCTTGTTATAAGCACACATTACAGTTTGAGGCTTACCCTCTTTGATAATGGGTTCAAATGCCTTGAGATATATCTCACGATATGCGCGCTCGTCAACAATGGAGTCACCAAAGTAACGGTTTGCCTCGTTATTATTACAAGCAAAGTGCTTAACACTGGTACCAACGCCCGTGTCCTCAATTCCGCGAGTGAGCTTTGCTCCAAGCTGACCCGCAATGAGGGGATCCTCGGAAAAATACTCAAAGTTTCTTCCGCAAAGAGGATTTCTCTTAATGTTTACCGCAGGACCGAGAATAAGATTTACGTTATAATGACGACATTCCTCACCCATGGCAGTTCCCATTTTATAGAGAAGCTCTTTATTCCAAGAAGTACCCGTTGTACAAGCCGCAGGAAAACATGTGGAAAGCTCAGTTTGGCCGAGACCTGCCACCTTGTCCCCCTCCTTCTTCTTACGAAGTCCGTGAGGGCCGTCAGTCAAGAAGATGGATGGAAGTCCCACTCTTGAAACCTTATTGGTATGCCAAGATTTATGACCCGAGAGAAGGCAAACCTTCTCTTCAAGAGTCAATTGTTCCATAATTTCATTAACGTTTATCATTCTAATTAATTTCCTTATTTTTTGTTAAGATCTTCAAAATATTTAACGAGAACACGGTAGGTAGATCCATATCTCGGTGTGCCATCCTTATTATAGCCGTCGATATGAGTATATCCAACTTCTTTCAAGTTGTCACCGATAAGTCCCTGATGTGACCATGCATACATAATATCCTCGTAGCTTGCAGTGTTCAAATTGAGTTTGAGTTTATCGTTTGAAGGATCGCCGTCAGTAAGAACTCCGTCCTCGTTTACAAGCTGAAGCTTTTGAACAACGAGTCCCCAAGAGTTATCCCACCAACCGGGACAAACAATTTTATAGCTCCAAATAGTCCAACCCCAACCGTGCTGATCGTATGCCTTGAGATACTTATCCCAAGCACCTTCGTCGTTGAAGAATGTAAATTCACCTACAAGTTTAGGTACATCATAATCAACAAGAGAGGAAAGTCCGAATGTGAACGCATAGTAAAGCTCGTTGGAAGTTCCCTGCCAAGGCCAGTTGTAGTAGTGGAACTGATAAAGAACGTTTTCCCAACCGTACTTTTCAGGGCTAGGAAGTGATACGGGGAACCAAACGCCTTCAATGGAGATAACGTGCTCGTCATCAACCTCACGAATTGCCTCGTACATCTTATTCATTACTGCCCACTGCTTAGGACCTGTGCCGATCTCATTTCT
>JAZRHW010000134.1:0-2473 GCA_045644965.1 Eubacteriales bacterium | reverse complement strand
CTACTCTATATAATACTATTTTTTTTGCAATTTGTAAAGAGCTTTTTTATATTTTTAATAAAATAATATAATAAAAGCAAAAAACTGCCGCAATTTTGGGTGCGGCAGTCGTTTTTTTGCTTATTTATGATACTTTCCCCCGTGGGATATTGAGAGACAACGGTAGATTATCTCCACAAGCCACACGCGCATCATTTGATGCGTGAGGGTCATTTTTGACACGCTCATACGAAAATCGCACGCGCGTTTGAGCTCCTCGGAAAGACCGAATGAGCTACCAATGATGAGTGCGACCTCTCCGTGAGTGGTCGCTATCTCGTCGAGCTTGACTGCAAAATCCTCGCTTGAAAGTTGCTTGCCCTCAACGCACATAGCTATTTTGTATGCCTTGGGGCTTATTTCGGAGAGAATTTTTTGTCCCTCGGCAGTGAGAGCTTGTTCTATTTGCTTTTGTGAGGGATCTTCGGGGAGCTTATATTCCTTAAATTCAACGATTTCAAATTTACAAAAGGCGTTAAGGCGCTTTTTGTATTCCGCTATCGCGTCCTTATAGTACTGCTCCTTGAGAGTTCCTGTTACATAGATTTTTACGTTTAACATATTTTTTCCTTAAATCAGCTTTATGGGTTCGTATTGCGAAGCAATTTTTAGGTTAACTTCTTCGTCGGAGATGGCACTCCACACCTCGTCATAAGCGAGTGCGGGATCGTTATTCTCTTCGCTAAGGTGGGCAAGAAGGATATTTTTTGTTCCAACAAGGCAAAGATCTGCGGCAAAATCCGCGCAATCACGGTTGGAAAGGTGCCCTCTATTTGATCTAATTCTTAATTTGAGGTCATAGGGGTACGGGCCGTTCATCAACATCTCCTCGTCATGATTACATTCAAGCACCACGCTCTCGCATCCCGAGAGATTTTGACGAATTTCGTCAGTGATATATCCAATATCCGTTGCATAACCGATACAGGTGTCCCCTACCGAGATGCGATAGCCTACGGAAAATTCGCTATCGTGGGGAGTGGAAAAGCTCTCAACCGTCATATCGCCCACCTCAACCGAAAATTTAGGCGGATGGATGCAAAGAGAGGATTCTATATTCCCTGACGAGCGAAGAAGAAGTTTTCTCGCAGAAATGCCAACTATATGTACGGGCTTGGATTGTTTTTTCAGAAGAACCTCAAGGGCGCTCACGTGATCCGTGTGCTCGTGGGTGATGAAAATGGCATCAATATTGCCAAAATCAAGTCCAATGGAGCACAGTGCCTGACAAAGCGCACGGGCGCTCTTGCCCGCGTCAATGAGAATTTTTGCCTTTTCGGTTTCAATGAGAACACAGTTGCCCTTTGAGCCGGAATATAGCGAGGTTATTGAATATTTATTCATCAATATTCACCTTTACGGCGCCGTCGGGACGAACACGAAGAACAAGGCAAGAGCCTTCACCGAAAACGGAGTCCATAAGAAAACGGTAGTCGGAGACGTCGCTTTCTTTAACGTAGGCTTGGATAGTTCCGGCAAAGCCACCACCGTGAACACGGAATGCACCATCCTTATTTTTCATAAAGCTTTCGGTCAAGCAAAGCGCAAGAGAAAGTCCCTGCTCGGTGATATTTTTGGTTGTATATACGTTTTGGAGATAGCAAAAAGATGATCTGCCCGATTCAAGAACACCGTCAAAATATGCACGGAGATCATTTTCACCGAGTGCATTTTTCATTGCATCAACGCGCTCGTTTTCATTGCAAAAATGAATTGCGCGCATAAGTGCTCTATCACCAAACTGCTCACGAATTGCACGAGCATTCTCTATAATTTGCGCCTTGTTGCAAAGGCGAAGATGGGACTTTCCAAAGAATCCCGCTACGGATTTCATCTCCGTAGGAACACTCGCATAATCGTCGGTAAGATCCGCGTGATTTCCGCCCGTATCAACGATACAAAGGTTATATCCTGCAGCTGTGAGGTCAAAATCTATCCTTTCGATCTTGGGATTTTTGGTGTCCTCAAAGTCGATTGACACTATACCGCCATACGCACAAGCAACCTGGTCCATAAGTCCGCAGGGTTTGCCAAAAAACACGTTTTCAGCATACTGTGCGAGTTGGGCGATTTCTACGTTGTCCACCTTGCCACCATTGAACTCGTGGTTAAGAATATTTCCTATCATATCCTCAAATGCCGCGGATGAGGAAAGTCCCGAGCCGCGAAGCACATTTGAGGTGCAGTAAGCATCAAAACCACCAATTGCATGACCGTTGTCAAGGAATCCACGACACATACCCGCAATAAGCGACGCACTGGTGCCAAAGTGTGCAGGATTGGGCTCATTATATTCGGTATAATCAATCGAAAGCTGACGGAAACCCTCGCTCTTGAGATTGATCGTATTAGTTCCGTTTTGCGCTACTACCGCAATAATATCAAGGTTGATGGAAGCGGCAATTACCTTTCCGCAGTTGTGGTCGGTGTGATT
>JAZRHW010000133.1:0-2988 GCA_045644965.1 Eubacteriales bacterium | reverse complement strand
CTCGGAGGCACTTAACGCATTTTCAACCGAGTCCGTAAGACGTGAGCGAATATCATCTCGCATGACTAGACGGTCAACAACAATTTCAATACTATGCTTCTTATTTTTATCGAGAATTATATCCTCTGAAAGCTCGTACATATTACCGTCAACTCTAACGCGCACATAACCGCTCTTTTTAGCATCAGCGAAAATTTTATCGTGTCTTCCCTTTTGCGCTCTTACAACGGGAGAGAGTACCATAAAACGTGTGCCTTCGTCCAAATTCATTATTTGGTCAATAATTTGGTCAATGGTCTGACGACGAATTTCTTTTCCACATGTAGGACAATGAGGTACGCCTATTCTTGCATAGAGCAATCTTAAATAATCGTATATTTCAGTAACTGTTCCCACTGTAGAACGAGGGTTCTTTGAGGTGGTTTTTTGGTCAATGGAAATAGCCGGAGAGAGTCCTTCAATAGAATCTATATCAGGTTTATCCATTTGACCAAGAAACATTCTTGCATATGAGGACAAGGATTCAACGAATTGTCTATGCCCTTCTGCATAAATAGTATCAAACGCAAGAGAGGTCTTTCCTGAGCCGGATAAGCCTGTTAGAATTACCAACTTGTCTCTTGGAATAAAGACGTCGATATTCTTGAGGTTATTTACTCTCGCGCCTTTTACAACAATGTTTTTAATCATTTTTTGATCCTTATTTTGAATTTCTTATTTCAGATATTTTATCGCGTAGGTATGCTGCCTTTTCAAATTCAAGATGGCGAGCAGCCTCGCGCATTTCTTTAGTGAGCTTTTCAATAAGCTCGTCCTTTTCTTTTTTGGTTAACTTAGCGCCATTTTTCTTTTTGCGAGATTTAACGGAATCGTCCGCACTTATATCAATGAGATCTCGCACACTTTTTACAATGGTTTTAGGGATTATTCCGTTTTCAGCATTGTATTTGGATTGGATCTCGCGACGGCGGTTGGTTTCTTTGATGGCGCGCTCCATTGAGCCTGTTATTTTATCAGCATACATGATGACCTTGCCATCGGCATTACGAGCCGCGCGGCCTATGGTCTGTATAAGTGAAGTTTCAGCTCGAAGGAATCCTTCCTTATCGGCGTCAAGTATTGCTACAAGGGACACCTCGGGAATATCAAGGCCCTCTCTCAAGAGGTTGATTCCGACAAGTACGTCAAATTTACCGAGACGCAGGTCTCGAATTATTTCCATACGCTCAATAGTATCTACGTTAAAGTGAATATATCTAACCCTAATTCCATTAGCCTCAAAGTATTCGGTTAGATCCTCAGCCATCTTTTTGGTGAGGGTTGTAACAAGCACTCTTTCGTTCTTAGAGGCGCGAAGCTTTATCTCGCCCATAAGGTCATCAACTTGTCCTTCAATAGGACGCACATCAATTGCGGGATCAATTAGTCCCGTGGGACGAATTATTTGTACAACGATTTGAGTTGAGTGTTCTTTTTCGTAGTCGGCAGGTGTTGCACTTACGAATATAGCTTGATTTATCTTTTCTTCAAATTCATCAAATTTGAGAGGTCTATTATCATATGCCGACGGCAAGCGGAAGCCAAAATCAATAAGATTTTTCTTTCTTGCGGTATCACCACCGCTCATACCGCGAACCTGAGGAATTGAAACGTGTGATTCATCAACAAAGAGCACAAAATCGTCGGGGAGATAGTCCAGCAAGGTATATGGTGTGCTACCTTCGGGTCTTCCTGAGAGCACTCTCGAGTAATTCTCTACGCCGGAGCAAAATCCAACTTCACGCAGCATTTCCATATCGTATCTAACGCGCTCGGATATTCTCTGTGCTTCAAGAAACTTATTTTGCGATTGTAAATATTCAACGCGTTCATTCATCTCTTGCATTATTTGATTAATTGCTGCCTCACGTTTTTCATCGGAAACGGCATAGTGTGTAGCGGGATAAATAGGAATGTATGAAAGATATCTTAAAACTTCACCCGTAACGGTATTAATTTCTGAAATTCTATCAATTTCATCACCGAAAAACTCAATTCTAATTGCCTTGTCGCCACTTGATGCAGGAAATACTTCTACTGTATCACCGCGCACGCGGAAATTATCTCTTACAAAATTGATATCATTTCTATCGTAGCTTATAGCTATTAATCTTCTAATTAATTGGTCACGGCTAATCTCCATTCCGGGACGTAGCGCGAGAACAAGTTTTTTATATTCCTCGGGATCACCGAGAGAGTATATACAAGAAACGGAAGCTACTATGATAACATCACGTCGTTCAAATATTGATGATGTTGCACTATGACGAAGCATATCTATCTCGTCATTTATCATTGCGTCCTTTTCTATATACATATCTTTTCCCGGAATATATGCTTCGGGTTGATAGTAGTCATAATAGGACACAAAATATTCCACTGCATTCTCGGGAAAAAACTCACGAAATTCCGAGCAAAGCTGCGCCGCAAGCGTCTTGTTATGTGCAAGAATAAGTGTGGGACGGTTTACATTGGCTATAACGTTAGCCATGGTAAATGTTTTACCTGAACCGGTAACACCAAGAAGCGTTTGCATTCTATCGCCTCGAAGAATACCTTCAGTTAGTGCTTTTATAGCTTCGGGCTGGTCACCTGTGGGACTATAGGGGGAAACCAATTTGAACTTATTCATAGAAATCCTCCCATCTTTGAGTATATTGTGGCATTGGAGACATTTCCGAATATATCATATCTTTGATTCGGGCAAGATATTCTCTAAGGTTATATATGGGTTGTTTAGCATATCCCTGGAGAGCGGCGTCAAGCCCGTAAGCTTCAAGCCCAAGCTCTTGTGCGATATATATAGCTCTATGCAAATGGTATTTTTGACTTACTATTAATATCCTTTTATAACCATATACATTCTTTGCACGCCAAATACTTTCATATGTAGATAAACCGTAGCCGTCACAAATAATTGATTCTTCCTCTACACCCATTTCAAGAAGC
>JAZRHW010000132.1:0-4441 GCA_045644965.1 Eubacteriales bacterium | reverse complement strand
ACGCTTGGGGACAAACCACTTGGTCATCGGTACATTTTTGGGGAATTATTATCCCTCAAAAGATTAATAAGTCAATCTTTTTCTGCCTTTAGCGCGTCTTCTCTTAAGAACGTTTCTGCCGTCAGCAGTTCTCATTCTCTTTCTGAAACCGTGCTCTTTTTTTCTCTGTCTTTTCTTAGGTTGATATGTTCTGAGCATTATTGCCACCTCCTTGGAATATGTTCGGAAGCGTGTTGCTTTTCAGCCGTATTTACGCTTTTACACAATGACATTCTATATTATAAACACAAAAAGGCGATTTTGTCAAGTGTTTTGTTGAATTTTTTTAATTTTTCTTCTATATATAATGCGAAAAATTATATAAATAAACTCGTCAATCAAACAAAATCAACCTGAAGTTGATTTTTACAATCCTTTTCGCCCACAAAATATAATATTTGACAAATTTTGCACTATGTGATAAAATAAAAATATCAAAAAAACGAAAGGGGTTTAATTATGGCAAAGAAAAACAGCATAAGCATTTCTTCACCCGTTCTTTACATAGTGCTCGGCGCACTTCTTGCGGTATTCCGCTCCTCTATGCTCAACTGGGCAATGACGCTCGCAGGCATATTCTTTATCGTTATGGGAATAGTTGATCTCACTAAGAAAAAGACTCTTGGCGGTATCATTAACCTCGTTATCGGTATTGCGATTCTCGTTCTCGGCTGGGTCATCACGAACATAGTTCTCCTTGTTCTCGGTATCCTTATTGCCGTGAAGGGACTTATGGAACTCGTTGAGGTGCTCAAGCTCAAGAAAAAGAAGAGAACCTTCCTCAAGCTTATCTTCCCCATTATCACGATTATCGTTGGCTTGGCGCTTGCATTTGGAAACGCGCTCGACTATATGATTCTCGCGGTTGGTGTGATACTTATCATTGACGGAATCCTCGGCCTCGTAGGAGCAAAGAAATAAACAAAAAAGGAACTCGTGAGAGTTCCTTTTTTTATTTGTTCTAATATGCTTCGTTTGTGATATAAACTATCAAATCTTATAAAACTTTATCGCGAGAACCGTGGAGCTCCGTAAAAGTTTTTGCCAATTTCAATGCACACAGTTCGTGATGTGTCTTTGAAATTTAACTAAACTTCGCTGCGAGAATGACGAAGTCGCTACAAAAGTTTTTTGCCTACTTTTTCTCAAAAAAGTAGGTTAAGGACGAAGACCCATACCGCCCTCGAGAGTGAGAGTTTCACCGTTGAGGTACTTGAAGTCGGGGTTAGCGAGCTGAACGCAAACGCGACCGATTTCGAGCTCGGAATCACCGAAGTGACCTGCGGGGGGCATCTTAACGTTAGCCTTGAATGCCTCGGGGTATGCGTTCTGGAAGTTCTCAAGCTGAGCAGTCCAAGCGAGAGGACAAATTACGTTAGTGTTGATACCGTCCTTAGCCCATTCAGTAGCTGCAACTCTGGAGAGACCACGGATACCTTCCTTAGCAGCTGCGTAAGAGCACTGACCGTAGTTACCGAAGAGACCTGCACCGGAAGCGAAGTTGATGATCGCGCCCTGTGTTTCTTTGAGGTGGGGGTAGCACGCCTTCATGTAGTAGAATGTTGCATAGAGACCTGAGTACATAGCGAGGTCGAACTGTTCTGTTGTGTGGTTCTGAATTGTAACACCGGAAGCGGAAGCCTGAGCATTGTTGATGAGAACGTCGATTCTACCGAATGCTTCGATTGTCTTTTCAACAACCATGTTAGCTGTTGCTTCGTTGTCAGCGCCTGCGGAAATGTCTGCCTGGAGAGCGAGAACCTTAATGCCGTAAGCTGCCTCGAGCTCTTCCTTTGCCTTTTCGAGCTTAGCAACGTTTCTACCTGTGATTACGAGGTTTGCACCCTCTTTTGCATAAGCTGTTGCGATACCGTAACCGATGGAGCCGCATCTGCCGTCAGAAAGAGTAGCATAGCCTGCGCCTGTGATTATGGCTGTTTTACCTGTTAAAAATCCCATAATTTTTAATCTCCTTTACATAAAGTAATTTTTTTACCTCGGTAAGTATAGCACTATGTTCATAAAAAGTCAAGAGATATGTTAAAAAAATATCAAAGTAATTTGTTAAATCTTGCCACCGCCTCGAGAACATCTTGGCGCGAGCAAAAGGATGAAAAACGGAAATACCCTTCCCCGCCCTTGCCAAAACCATCACCGGGTGTGCCGACTATCCCCGCGCGCTCGAGCAAAAAGTCAAAAAATGTCCAAGATTTCATGCCCTTGGGACATTTTAGCCATAAATAAGGCGAATTTTTACCACCCACGAACCAAATTTCCTTCTCCTTGAGCGCCTCGTCAAGAATTTTTGCATTTTCGAGATAGTAGTCCGTGCGCAAAAAGCTCTCTCGCTCGCCCTCCTGGGATAGAGCCGCAATTGCGCCCCGTTGAGCGATATAGGACGCACCGTTGAATTTCGTTGCCTGCCTCCGTGACCAAAGCTCGCGAACGGGGGACAAACTCCTCGGAACAACACTCCAACCGCACCTTATCCCCGTAAATCCTGCGTTTTTTGATAAGGAACAAACCTCGATAGCGCAGTCCTTTGCACCCGAAATTTCAAAAATTGAGCGAGGAATTTTCTCGCTCCTCACAAAGCCTTCGTATGCCGCATCAAAAATAATCAGCGAGCCACTGCAAAGGGCAAAATCCACCCATTCGCAAAGCTCTTCCCTTAAAAAAGTTGCCCCCGTGGGATTGTTCGGAGAGCATAAAAATATGACAAAAGGACTTTTCAGCAAACCCTCGGGCGAGGGTAAAAAACCGTCTTTGGCGCTCGTTTCAAGTATCCGAGCACGCTTTCCGCTCATTGTGCAGGCGTCGAGATAAACGGGATATGCGGGCGAAGGAATCAGCACCTCAACGTCGCCAAAAATGTCAAAAATGTTCCCAAGGTCGCTTTTTGAACCGTCATTTATAAAAATTTCGTCCTCGTCAAGAGATGCACCAAGCCTCTTATAGCGATTTGAAATCGCACCTCGAAGCTCGCGCAAGCCGCGTGTTTCACCGTAACCGCAAAAGCCCTCGCGCGTTGCCATCTCCCCTGCCGCGCGCGCCATCTCGTTTGCTACGCACCTCGCTATTGGAAGCGTTACGTCGCCAATTCCGAGCGAAATAACTTTTTTGCTTGCGCTCCCACGCGATTTGTATGCCGCAACCCTTGTCGCAATCTCCGAAAACAAGTACCTTTTCTCCATCCTCTCAAAATTTTCATTGAAATTCAGTTGCATTTCTCATACCTCTACCGCTCTGAAAATCACATCCGCAGGCGGTATCTCCACACCGTTGAGAAGCGCTGAAAATACTTCCTCACGGTCTTCGAGTTCGACATTTACACCCTCCACGTGCAAAAACCGCGCGGTCGCGTAATTGTAGGTGGAAAGCGGACGATTAAGTGCGTCATTTGATTGCGCGGCAATTAAAATATCTCCGTCTCTAAACCCCGTAACAAGCAACGAGTGGTAAAAAACACCGCTGGAATTTGCAAGTTGAACCACGTCGCCAACCTCTACTCTTTCGCGCCCGACCTCATTTGCAAACGGCCCAATTCGCGTATTTTTAGGCGAAAAATCACCAATTCCGACCATAAATTCATAAAATTCCCTCACTCCCGTCCATGCGGGCGCACGGTCGCTGACGTTGCGATAATACCAACCGAAGGTCTCGGTTGGATTCATCACGAGCGAGCCTGCGAGCACGGCTTGCGAAACAAAGTTCGTGCAATTTCCACCCCCGCCCGTGAAATCATAAAAAAGCGGATTGCGCGAGAGCGCCCATCTTTGCGCATACTCCACCGCGCGAGCGCGGTTGTAAGACGTAGTTGCGATCATATTCCATCCCCCTTGTGCATTATTCACCAAATTATATGATTTTACCCGCGTAACGTTACAAAGTGTGAGCTCACTTCCCACTGAAATAAAAAAATCCCACCCAAATGGGTGGGATAATTAAATTTTATTTTCTTGTCAAAGTCTCGCCGTCGGTTACAAAGACTATTGAACCGAGCTTGTCGGTGCGGAGCACCGTTGCGCCAACCTTACTGAACACATTGAGAGCTTCTTCGTGGGGATGACCGTAGGAGTTGCCCTCTCCGCTAGAGATGATAACGAACTGGGGATTTGCCGCCTGCAAGAGTGCGAGCGAGTTAGAGGTGCGAGAACCGTGGTGTCCTGCGGAGAAAATGTCGCATTTCAATTCGTTTCTGTGGTGATCGAGCAATTCTTCCTCACCGAGTTCCTCAGAGTCGCCTGTGAACAAAAATGCGTGCAAACCGTAGGTCGCGTGAATAATAATACTTGAATTGTTGGTATCCTGATTTGAGAATTTCGCACTGTAAGGGCCGAGCAGACGAAGCTGAAGCGCGCCCACGGTGTAAATCTCACCGGGAACTGCGAGAATGGTATTT
>JAZRHW010000131.1:0-2470 GCA_045644965.1 Eubacteriales bacterium | reverse complement strand
ATAAATTTCACGAAGACCTTTTTTCGTGTATATCTCAAGTCCAAGGCGCTCCGCGGTCGGCAAAACCGTATTATAGGCGCGACAAAGATCGCTGGAGTAAATGGAGTCAATTTTAAATTGCTTTAAATATTCCGTGGTTCTTTTAACCTGCTCCTCACCTATTTCAGAAAGCCCCCAGTCAGTCTGACCGATAAATATTCTCTTAAAGTTTCCTATACTGTTTCCGTGTCTTACTATAATTAAGCGTACCATCGCGTTTTCCTTTCGGTTGTTTATGAATATATTATACTACATTTTATCTCTTTTTTCAAGCAAAACAAATAAAAATTCACACCATTTTTCACTTTTTTCAAAAACCATATTGTAATTTGTTCAATTTTTTATTATAATATATAAGTTAATACTGATTTGAAAGGATATTATCCTATGAAACACGGCTTTTTAAAGGTAGCATGCGCCACTCCTAAAATTCAGGTAGCGGATTGCACCTATAACGTAAACGAAATAATTGATATAGCCGCGCGTGCTAACGAGAAAAAAGTAAAAGTTCTCGTTTTTCCCGAGCTTTGTATCACCGCTTACACCTGCGGTGACCTCTTCTTCTCCAACGTACTTCTTGACGGTGCTATGAAGGCACTTAAAAAGTATATCGTTGCCACTCGCGATTATGATATGCTCAGCATCGTTGGACTTCCCATGTTCTATGAGAGCAAGATATATAACTGTGCTGCAGTTGTCAAAGGCGGCGAGCTTCTCGGCGTAGTTGCAAAGAGCAATTTGCCCACCTATGGTGAATTCTATGAGGGTAGATACTTTGTTCCCTGTCCCGAGGAAAATCTTTCCTTCAACTTTGAAGGCAAGCAAGTACCTTTTGGAAGAAACATTCTCTTTGCCTGCAGCAATATGCCCCTTCTTAGAGTTGGCGTGGAAATTTGCGAGGATATTTGGGTTACAACTCCCCCGTCCAATATGCTCTCCAATGCCGGTGCCACACTTCTCGCCAACCTCTCCGCTTCAAATGAGGTTGTTGCTAAGGATGAATATAGACGCATCTTGGTTTCTTCCCAGTCCGCAAAGACAGTATCCGCATATATTTATGCAAACTGTGGCGAGGGCGAGTCCACTACTGACGTAGTTTATTCGGGACATAGCATTATCGCTGAAAACGGCACAATCGTTTCCGAGAGAATCCCCTTCGACTACAGTGATGAGAAATTTATTATTGCCGACGTGGATCTTGAAAAGATCTCTCTCGAGCGCCGTAGAAGAAACACCGTTACAACAAATGCTGACAAAAATATCGTAACAGTTCCCTTCGATTTCAATATTGAAAAAACCGAAATTTCAAGAGTTATCGATGCACACCCCTTTGTATGTGCTGATAAGAAGGCACTTGAAAAGAACATCAAATCCGTTCGTTCCATCCAAGCCTACGGTCTTAAGCAAAGAATGGAAGCGTCGGGTGCTCGCAAATGCGTTATAGGCGTTTCGGGCGGACTCGATTCCGCGCTTGCGCTTTTGGCGGTTGTTGATACCTTCAAAATTATGGGCAAGAGCGAAGAAGATATAATCGCAGTAACTATGCCCTGCTTTGCTACAACCAATAGAACAAGAAATAACGCGCAAGCACTTGCTACAACACTTGGTGTTAACTTCCGTGAAATTGATATTAAGGATGCTGTTTCCGCACACCTTAAGAGCATTGGACATGACGAAAACGTCCACAACGTAGTCTACGAGAATGCCCAAGCCAGAGAGCGCACACAGATACTTATGGATATCGCTAACGGCGAAAATGCGCTAGTTATCGGTACGGGCGACCTCTCCGAGCTTGCTCTTGGTTTCACAACATTCAATGGCGATCATATTTCCATGTATGCCGTTAACTCGGGAATTCCCAAAACTCTTATTCCCCATATTCTCGAGCAGTATGCAAGAGAATACGAAGATTGCGGCAATCTCGAACTCGGTAAAACACTCCGCGATATTATAGATACACCCATAAGTCCCGAGTTGATTCCCGCTGCTGACGGTAACATAGCGCAAATCACCGAGGAGATCATCGGCCCGTACGAGATCCACGATTTCTATATTTTCAATATGCTCAGTTATCAATATTCGCCCGAAAAGCTTCTCCGTCTTGCACAAATTGCATTTGAAGGAAAGTATGATGACGAAATGCTCAAAAATTGCCTCAAAGTATTTATTAAGAGATTCTTCTCGCAACAATTTAAGAGATCATCACTTCCCGACGGCCCCAAGGTGTTCGGTGTTGGTTTCTCCCCACGTGGAGATCTTAAGATGCCAAGCGACGCCTCAAGCGACGAGTGGTTAAGATATCTTGAAAACAACTAAATATCAAAATCCCACGCGTGAATAACGCGTGGGATTTATTATTATAAAAAGCATCCCACACCCCGAAGGGTGTGGGAAAAGAATTTAATCACTTATTCAAAATAAATTGTTATAG
>JAZRHW010000130.1:0-1790 GCA_045644965.1 Eubacteriales bacterium | reverse complement strand
AAGAATAGGCATACCTCATTGTCCTACCTGTGGAAAAGAAATTCGTCGTCAGACCATCGACCAAATTATTGACCAAATAATGAATTTGGGCGAAGGCACACGTTTTATGGTACTCTCTCCCGTTGTAAGAGCGCAAAAGGGAAGACACGATAAAATTTTTGCCGATGCTAAAAAGAGCGGCTATGTGCGTGTTAGAGTTGACGGTAATATGTACGAGCTTTCCGAGGATATAATTCTCGATAAAAATAAGAAGCATAGTATTGAAATTGTTGTTGACCGTCTAGTCATGCGAGATGATATTCGCTCACGTCTTACGGACTCGGTTGAAAATGCGTTAAGTGCCTCCGAGGGATATTTGCAAATCGTAACCGTACCAAGAGATGATAGTGAGCCCGAGGAACTGTCATTTTCACAGTCCTATGCTTGTGAGGAGCATGGATTTTCCATTGGTGACCTTGAGCCAAGAATGTTTTCATTTAACAATCCCACAGGGGCTTGCCCTCGTTGCTTTGGACTCGGTTCATTGAGAAAATTATCCGTTGATAAAATAATTCCCGACAAGTCACTTTCGCTTCACGAGGGTGCAATAGCTGTTAACGGCTTCAAATCCTTGGACGATGAAAGCTGGAACGGCCCCTTATTTATTGCAGTAGGCGAACGCTTTGGCTTTGATCTTGATACCCCGCTTGAGAAATTCTCCGACGATGCTATGGACGTGTTGCTTTTCGGAAGTGGCAATGAAACCTATGATATAGTTAGATATTTCGGTGGTGAGGCACACAAGCAAAAAGCTAAATTCGATGGCTTAATCAATATAATTCAACAGCGAATGAATATGCAAAATAACAATGATTATTATGATGAATTCGTTGAAGATGCGCCGTGTCCGGAGTGTAACGGAAGACGTCTTTCTCCTGCAGCGCTTGCTGTTACTGTAGCGGACACACCCATTGATGCTTTATGCGATATGCAAATCAAGAATGAACTTGAATTTATAAATGCAATTACATTAACACCCACAGAAAAAGAAATTGCCAGGGAAATCCTTAAAGAAATCCGTGCACGTCTCGGATTCCTTTCAAGTGTAGGACTTGATTATTTGACATTGTCTAGAAAATCAGGCTCACTCTCGGGCGGTGAGGCGCAAAGAATACGCCTTGCAACACAAATCGGTTCATCCCTTGTTGGAGTTTTGTACATTCTCGACGAGCCGAGTATAGGACTTCATCAGCGCGATAATTCCAAGCTTATAGCTACACTGAAGAGTCTGAGAGATATGGGCAATACCGTAATCGTTGTAGAACATGATGAAGAAACCATGCTTGAATCCGACTATATTATTGATATAGGTCCCGGCGCGGGTATCCACGGAGGCGAGGTTGTAGCTGCAGGAACACCGACTGAAATTATGAACAATCCCAAATCCATTACCGGAGCATATTTGGCGAGAAGAAAAGAAATTCCGCTTCCCAAATCAAGAAGATACGGAAACGGAAATTATCTTGAAATTTTAGGTGCACGCGAACACAATCTTAAAGGCATTGACGTGAAAATACCCCTCGGCACCTTGACAGTAGTGAGTGGTGTTTCGGGCTCGGGTAAATCTTCATTGGTGAACGGCATACTTTATCCTAAACTTGCTACCAAGCTTAATAGAGCATTCTACCAAGTTCCCGGCAAGCATGATAAAGTAAGAGGCTACGAAGCGCTTGACAAGGTAATTTGTATAGACCAAAGCCCAATTGGTAGAACACCTCGATCCAATCCCGCAACCTATACCGGACTCTTTA
>JAZRHW010000129.1:0-3677 GCA_045644965.1 Eubacteriales bacterium | reverse complement strand
CGTGTACCGAACGATTGATAAAATTCTTCAAAGACCACGACTGATTTCGTTGATTGACAGTTCTTTGTACTTGATCTGCCTGAGCAGTTTTAGCATTAGTTTTATTTATAGCTTCAAGTATTTCTTCGTGCTCTTGTCTTGATCGTTCTTCCGCTTGCTTTTGTCGAGCAAGTATTTCGTCAAGACCTTCAAAAACATTATTCTGCATTATTGATATCCTCCTTTGCCTTTTCAACGTATGCCTTGAATCTCTCGCTTCCGCAAATGGTATCACCAACTGCATAGGAAATCGCACGGTTTTCAACTACTGATTCTTGTAAGGAGGGCAACATTTCAATTGTGCGGTTAAGCTTGTCCTCCATTGAAGAAAGCTTGATATCCTTTAGCTTGCTGATCTGCTTATGAAGCTCGGCGTTTTGCTCCTCCAAAGACAACTTATCAAGTTCCGACTGAGAAAGCAAGCCTTGATACGTTGCAATATCACTATCCTTCAACTTGCCTTCTTCTACCGATGCGGCAAGCTCTTCTTTTAATTGCTGCATCTCGCATCTAAGTTCTGAGTTTTCCTTTTCAAAGATGCCGAAAATAGATATGTAATAGTTTGCATCAAAGCCTTCCACGTCAACAGATTTACTCTTTGAATACGCCGATGCAACATTGTAAAATATGCGTAGATAGTTGACAATCGTTTCTATCTGAACTGTCTTTTCTCCCTTGTGCTTATGCGCGTTCACCTTGAGCGTATAATCCTGCATCTTGTTGTAGGTGTATTCGTCAATCTGCAAGGTTTCCATAATATATACTCTTACATCCGCCTTGCGCAAAATAGCACCGCAGGTTTCTTGAACCTTTATCTCAAAAGCCTGATCCGCTAAAACGAGCTTAACAAAATGTTCCTGCAAATCAAGATAAGCATCGTAAAACGAATTGCTCCGAGCCTTGATATTGCGCTCCAATGTTAAATAACGCTCGTATAAGTTGTGATCTATATTGTCTAAAAAGTCAAACATTTAGATTTCCTCCATAGCGTTCTTCGATAATTTTATAAAGATTGGTATAATCAACACGCGGAATAAACGGAAATGAATTAAGCTTTTTATAAAGAACAACCGATCTTACCACATCAGGCAATGATGAAAATCCAAATGTTTCTGACACCCTATCCATAAATAGCGCATTACAGTATTGTACCTCTTTCCCGGTTAAACGTTTCACATCATAAATGTACTCATCATCCTCGTGATATTTAATTTGAGGTGGTGTTTGTGGCAACACGTATCGCGCGTTATTAGGGTAATAAAGCTCTTCGTTTACGAGCTCTGTTAAATAAGTTAAAGGAGGCATCTGATATCTGAATTGATACATTTGTCTAAACTTATAGAAGGGGGCAATTAAAACGATCATGCGCGTTGCAGAAATCGGAAACATTTGAAAATTCTCGTGAAAACTGCTGGTCATATTCATAACCTTGGCAATTTCGTTTTTCATTATAGGATCATTTTCGTGCGCGAGTAACTCCGCCAAAAAGTTGGTCTTCTTTGTATTATGGACGGTACTGCCATTCCATCCCAATTCGTTTTCCGAGGTCATACCAATATCGGTAATAACGAATTTATTGTTTGTATCGGTTGTATCCCAAAACGCAAGGTATCCGGCGTTGATTATTTGCGCCCAGCGGTGGGCAGGGTACGTTGCCTTGGGGTGTTTCATGATTTCTTCGGGAGAACCATCTGTTTCAAGAATAACATCTAAGGTTCTCATCCAGTACTCAAAGGTCGTTTCTCCCTCAATTTGAAGCTCATTAAACGGAGGATTCATGTCGGCTAAACCTTGCTGAGTTTCTTCTAAAGTCATCTGTTTTGCTTTTGCAAATCTAAGCCAATAATCCTTCAGGTTGTCATAGAATCGTTTTTCCTTTTGTAAAAAGGCCTCACTTTCAATACTTCGAAGAACCGATATCAATAAGAATTTTTTTACCAGTCGTAATTCTTTTCTTTTGAGAATCACCTGATTTTCACACTTGGTAAGCTTATTATAAAACAAATTGGCAAATTGCGATTCGATTTTTCGATTGAGCTTGTCCTCTATGTCATTCGTGTAAAAGTCTTGCTGAGAATATGCCTTCTCAAGTTTGATATCTTCCTTCAATATGCCACTTTTGATATTGTACAGGCAGACTTTTGATCCAAAATTTTTCAATATAAACTTTGAAACATAATGAGAATTCATAAGTCCACCTCCTTATCAAAATCAAAATTGGATTGATTGCTAAAAATTAACACGCCATAATAATTATATCATAAAAAGATGAACTTTTCAACCGAAAAAGAAAAATACGGAAGCGGGCGCTTTCGGATTTATGGCGGAGGGAAAGGGATTCGAACCCTTATGGGCGGGTGCCCAAACGGTTTTCAAAACCGCCCTTGTGGACTTTCTCACCGATGACTTTGCCTTCGAGATTGTCCATAAGTCGACATGGCATATCAATACCATCCTGCTCTTTGTCGGGAAGAAGTAAAGCAAAACACAGCCTCACCAAAACGGTGGGGCTGTGCTTATATCAATTCAGTTTTTCAAGAATTCTTCCCATTCTCTATGCATGTTGAACCATTTTTCACTGTGTGCACCAAGTGCGCCGATCTGTCGCGGGTGAGCGAGCGGTAACACCTTGAGTGATTTTCCGTTGATTAACACCTCGCTCGTATTACCGTAACCGTATATATCCACATATTCGCCAAGAGTAGAATAAGGAACGTCTGTAACCTTTTTGAGATACTGGGCTATTGGAATATCACCGAGTAGCACAAGCAGTTCAGCTTGTGATTCGGTCAGTTCCTCCGTGATTTCAGCACTTCTTTTGGCATCGCAGAAGGTAGAGGGGCGTGTGGGAATCGTGACGGGGTTGAGCGAATATTCTTCAACCAAGGTGTTATATTTTTCCTTCAAAGCCTTAACTTGACTCGGGTTCAAACGAGTTTCGGGAAGGCAGTCGCAAAGCCATGCATCTTTTCTTGTAAATCCAAGTGGAGCAAGAATATTCTCGTCAAGCACTTTTGCAGACGGTCCATTCAACTGCTTTCCGGCAGGTTCAAGATATCCAAGATCGGTCGGAATGGCAATTTTACTTATTATTTCTTTTGCTTCTTCGATATTGCCGTCCCAAAAGATTCTTGGCTCGGAGGCAACCGCTAAAGCCTGACAAATAATTTGTCCGTCCAATTTCCAACGTGCGTGAACTGCGCTGGCATACACTCCCAGAACAAACACCTTTTTAGGAGATCTGTCCTCTTGAATCAGCGGATGTAGTTCCTGCCCAAAGGGAAATAAATATGCCATTTGATTACCTCCTTAGAATGGTTGTTTTGTCGAAAAAAGCCCCGAAAAATTCGGGGCTATGGCGGAGGGTGTGAGATTCGAACTCACGTGTCCAAAGGACAAACGGTTTTCAAGACCGCCTCGTTATGACCGCTTCGATAACCCTCCGTATATGAACTGCCGTCAGGCAGATTTCATCGGATATTTGATTGTTTTGGAAATGCTTGGGGAAATGCGCGCCCGCGATACCGTCAGAACCGAAACTGCGGTGTCCGCTCTGTTCGCTACAAGTTAATATACCACAAAAAAAAACTCTTGCCAAGGGAATTGAAAAAAAATTTCACTTTTTTGCGAAAATCTCT
>JAZRHW010000128.1:0-2652 GCA_045644965.1 Eubacteriales bacterium | reverse complement strand
ATCGTGAAAAAAGCATCCCCTATTCCAAATATCAATAAGAGCCTTGTTGACCATTTCGCAGGATTTTTCATCAACTCTCCATTCAAGCTCAAGAGATTTTATACATTCGTCCTTCAAATCCTCAAACACCTTTTTATTTTTTCTCTCCATCTCACTCTCCGCAGGACGTAGTTCGATGGATTTAGTTATATTGATTTTAGTTTTATTGGATATAGTTTTATTTATTTCCCCTGTATGTGGTACAGGGGGTGGGGATATTTCGTACACCGACCCACTGTCCAAGGTAGTGCCACCCCCCGTACCTTGTACTGATTTTGCATCATTTTCTTCAAAAATCAATAGAGTGTAAAAGTTGGAGCATTGTCGGTTAATTCCCTTTTTAGTACTTGCATATTGGTTCTTTATTTCAATAATTTGTCTTTCCTGTAGATAATGAATACATCTTCTAACCTTTGCCTCACTCATACCGCATTCTTTGGAAATGGATGTAACACTCGGCCAGCAGGTGTGCTTTTCATTGTCCGCGCGCATGCATAGGTAAAACACTATTGCAAGCTCGTACGGGGTGAGTCCGAGCGAAAATACCTTGCTCGGCACGATAAAAAACGGTTCTTTTAGCTTTTTCATATTTTTTCTCCTTCGTTTAGTCGGAGATTCGTTCTCCGTAAACGAATGATAAATCCAAAAAAACTGCCATAATATGCCACCACCTGCCACAACCTGCCAAATCGCAAACAAAATTGCACCGATTTGATTGACAACCATATTTTTATATGTTAAAATGTAAAGGAATTTAGCAATAAAGCGCAATGCGCTGAGGAGATGGCTATGAAAAAGATAAATTACAACAATGGATATTATGAAGGCGATGTTGATAGAAACGGAAATCGCGATGGTTGGGGTGCTTACCACTATAACACCGGTGACAAATACGAGGGCGCGTGGAAAAACGGTCATCAGCACGGCTACGGCGAATATACCTGGAATGATGGGGGTTCATACGTAGGCGATTGGGTAAATGGTAATATGCACGGTGAGGGCACGCGCCGTTTTGCAAACGGTGACGTTTATTTCGGTGATTGGTTCGAAGACAAAAGAACCGGTCACGGAAGATACGAGTGGGCAAACAGTGGCTCATACGAGGGCGATTTTCTTAACAACCAAATGCACGGCTACGGTGTGCGCTACTATGCTGACGGAAGTAAATACGAGGGTCGCTGGGTTGAGGATTCTAAACACGGCCTGGGACAGTACATATGGGCCGATGGAGACTTTTATGACGGCGAATGGGTTGATGATAAAAGAACCGGACACGGCAAATACATTTGGGCAAGCGGTGCTACCTACGAGGGTGAATGGTTAAACGGCAAAATGTGTGGCGAAGGTGTTTATAATTACACCAACGGAAACCAATATATCGGAGAATGGGAAAACGATAACAAGCACGGCACAGGAACTTTTTATTGGCACAGCGGAGACGTTTATTACGGCAATTGGGATAATGATTTCAGAACCGGACACGGCAAGTATACCTTCGCTTCCGGATCCGTCTACGAGGGCGAATTTCTACAGGGCAAAATGCACGGATTCGGCACTTATCACTACTCCAATGGCGATACATACGTTGGTGAATGGGCAAATGACGAAAAGCACGGCAGGGCTACTTACACTTGGGCGGATGGAACAAGCATAGTTGGTATTTGGGAAAACGGCAAGAGAGTTAAAACTCTTACAAAAGATAACACTTCAAGCAACACAACAGCCAACACTAACACCAATACCAAGACAAATACAACTGTAAATACAAACACAACCATTAATACAAACAAGATATATTCGACAATAAATACCACAACAACTCTCAGCAACAAGTACGTTTTCATCAGCTACAAGAGCGAGGAGCAGTCCTATGCGGATGCTCTCAAGCGATTGCTTGAGGCAAACGGCATCAAAACCTGGATGGCACCCTACGATATTCCCGGTGGCTCGGAGTACGGCGCGGTTATCATCAGGGCAATTAAGGATAGCTCGGGCATGGTGCTTCTCCTTTCCGAAATGGCTCAAACCTCGCAGCACATTCTTCGTGAGATGGATATCGCAACTAATGCGGGCAAGGTGGTAATTCCCCTTCGCATTGACAATAGCCAACTCACAGATAGCTTTGAGTACCGCCTTCTCACAACACAAATCGTGGCGGTTAAGTCAATAGACCCCAATGACCTTGAAATCAAAAAGATACTTGGCGTAATCAAACAACTTGTAAAATAAAAACATAAAACCACCTGCGAAGCGGGTGGTTTTTCATTTTGAAATAAGAGTTACATTTATTTGGACACGGACGCGCAAAGCGCGCCCCTACGGTGTTTGCATAAATTTCTTTATGTAGGGGCGGCCTTTGGCCGTCCGTTTGAGAGAGAAGTAACATTCCTTCAAGACGGGAGCACGGAGTGCTCCCCTACGGTGTGGGATGATATGCTTTAGCCGTATCAAAGCAAAAAGAAAAGCCGAGCATTTGCTCGGTTTTCTTTATTTGAAATATTCAAATTACTGTGCGTCCTGCGCCTTAACGCCAACGTTACGAACTGCCTGCTTAAGAATACGGATCTTTGTGCCGTTCTTGCTTGTTTCGATAACGCAAGTTTCTTCCTTAAT
>JAZRHW010000127.1:0-1583 GCA_045644965.1 Eubacteriales bacterium | reverse complement strand
AAAAAGCTATCTCAAGATTACAGAGAAAACGTAGCGGTTCTTGACGAGATTTTTGCAGTTAAAGACAATTTTGACGTACTTAAAAAGACGCTCATTATTGGCGAGGACGAACTGACCCTCTATTTTATAGACGGATTCGTCCAGGACGGCGTAATGCAAAAGATGATGGTGCATTTTCTCTCCCTAAAATCCCTTGGTGAGCGCACGGATAGGAGCGCACAGGATTTTTTATTTCACAACGTTCCCTACGTTGAGGCTGACGTAACGGACGACATTGACGTCATGGTTCAAATGATGCTCTCGGGCGCAACGGTAATACTCGGCTCGGCATTTTTGAACCGAGGAATAATCGTTGATGCGCGCACTTATCCTGCTCGCGAAACCGCTGAGCCCGAAAATGACCGCGTTATCAAAGGCGCGCGAGATGGATTTGTGGAAACGCTCATCTTTAATACTGCGCTCATCCGTCGAAGGATACGCGACCCCAAGCTCAAAATGTCCTATATGAGTGTGGGCACACGTTCCAAAACCGATATTGTGGTATGCTATATCGAGGATAAGGCGGATCCCCATTACGTTGAAAATCTCAAAAAGAAAATTTCCGAGATAAATACCGAGGCTCTAACTGTGGGTATGCAATCGCTCGCGGAATGTCTTATTCCGAGCAGGTGGTACAATCCCTTTCCCAAGGTGCGAACCACCGAGCGCCCCGATGCCGCTGCAGCGCAGCTGATGGAAGGAAATGTCCTAATTATTTGCGACAACACGCCCGAGGTAATGGTGCTCCCCGCCTCTCTTTTCGACTTTATGCAGGACACCAACGATTTTTATTTCCCACCACTGACGGGCAGTTATTTGCGAATAATTCGATACGTGATATTCTTTATGACACTCCTATTTATGCCTCTTTGGCTGATTGCGATACACAATCCCGAGGCAGTTCCGCCGTGGCTTGAATTTGTTTTACCCAAAGAACACGGACGCTTGCCGATAATCGTTCAACTATTCCTCGCTGAATTTATTATCGACGGCTTGCGCCTTGCCTCAATGAACACTCCCGGAATGCTCTCCAACTCCCTTTCCGTCATTGGCGGTCTTATCTTGGGGGACTTTTCGATACAAATCGGTTGGCTCATTCCCGAGGTTGTGGTTTATGGTGCTTTTGTTGCAATCGCAAATTTTTCGCAAAGAAATTACGAGCTTGGCTATGCTTTTAAATTTTTGCGCCTCATTTTGCTCATTTTAACTTGGCTATTCAATTTTTGGGGCTTTGCCGCAGGACTTCTTTTGTGCTTTGCACTCCTTGTATCCAACAAAACCCTCAACGGCGAGCGCTCCTACCTCTACCCACTCATTCCCTTCGACGGCAAAACACTCAAAAGAATGATTTTCAGGGTAAAGAAACAATAAATTGGGATTTTTCGGGGAAAAGTAACTTTGAATTGGTAAGGGGAACTCCCTCACCGCCTACGGCGGAGCTCCCTCCTCGGAAGGAGCCTCTTTGTGATAATCCTCCGTGTATAGCCGTAAAGCCTTGTAAAATCTAACGGTTTTTCTAAATGGCTACTTGCAAAAGTGCATCT
>JAZRHW010000126.1:0-4994 GCA_045644965.1 Eubacteriales bacterium | reverse complement strand
AGCGGGAATAGCCTTGGGTAGAACCTCATCGATGATGTAATCACGGCCAACGTGTGTCTGTTCGAATGCTTTCTTAATGATTTCGGGTGTAAGACCGTCAATCTTAAGGTCCATTTGAATGGATGTGATACCCTTATGTGTACCAGCTACCTTAAAGTCCATATCGCCATAGAAGTCTTCAAGACCCTGAATGTCGATCATTGTATCCCAAGAACCGTCTTCAGCTGTGATAAGACCGCAAGAAATACCTGCAACGGGAGCTTTGATCGGAACACCTGCATCCATAAGAGCGAGAGTAGAACCGCAAACTGAACCCTGAGATGTAGAACCGTTAGAGGAAACTACGTCGGAAACAAGACGGATAGCATAGGGGAATTCTTCAACGGAAGGAAGCACGGGAACGAGAGATCTTTCAGCAAGAGCACCGTGGCCGATCTCACGACGTCCGGGAGAACGAGCGGGCTTAGCTTCACCTGTGGAGAAGCCGGGCATGTTGTAGTGGTGCATGTATCTCTTTTCCTTGTCGTTATCAAGGCCGTCAAGAAGCTGTGCTTCGCTGAGTGTACCAAGTGTTGCTACTGTGAGAACCTGTGTCTGACCTCTTGTGAAGAGACCTGAACCGTGTGCTCTGGGAAGAAGGCCTACCTCGGAACCGAGGGGACGGATCTCGTCCATACGTCTACCGTCAACACGCTTCTTATCAACGAGCAACCAACGGCGAACGATCTTCTTCTGAATCTTATAAACGAGCTCTTCCATCATTGTGGGAAGCTCGGGGTATTCTTCTGTAAAGTTTGCAAGGATCGCTTCCTTGATGGGGAACATTCTTGCGTCTCTTACTGTCTTGTCGTCAGTATCAAGAGCAACCATAACGTCCTTTTCGCAGAAATCGAAAATCTTATCGAACATATCGTGATCAAGCTCGCAAGAGGGATATTCGAACTTTGTCTTGCCGATCTCGTCAACGATTGCATTGATGAATTCAAGCACGCCCTGATTTTCCTTGTGAGCGAGCATGATTGCGTCGAACATGAGGTCATCCTCAACTTCGTTTGCGCCTGCCTCGATCATTACAACCTTCTTCATAGAGGATGCAACTGTGAGCTCGAGGTCGGAAACTGCTCTCTGTGCTTCTGTGGGGTTAACAACGAGCTTGCCATCAACAAGACCCATGAATACGCCGGAGATGGGGCCATTCCAAGGAATATCGGAGATGGAAAGAGCGATGGATGCACCGATCATAGCGGTGATCTCGGGTGAGCAGTCGGGATCGTAGGACATTACTGTAAGAGAAAGAGAAACGTCGTTACGAAGATCCTTGGGGAAGAGGGGACGAATGGGACGGTCAATTACACGGCTTGTGAGAATTGCCTTCTCGGGAGGTCTGCCCTCACGGCGAAGGTAACCGCCGGGAATCTTACCTGCTGCATACATTCTCTCGTCGAAGTCAACGGAGAGGGGAAGGAAGTCGATACCGTCACGGGGTTTTTCGGATGCTGTTGCGCAGCAAAGTACTGCTGTATCGCCATATCTTACAAGGCAGGAGCCGTTTGCAAGACCTGCAAGCTTACCTGTTTCAACAACGAGGGGTCTGCCTGCGAGTGTGTAATGGAATGTTTTGAAATTCTTAAATACCATTGGTGATGAAATTGAATAACTCATTTTTTTAATTCCTCCATAAAAATTTTTATATTTTGTTCTTACGGGGTTTAGCACTTAACTGCGGGTTGAACCTCCGTTCAGCGCACAGTTAATTGCTAATACCGACCGTAAGATTTGCGACTGATTAAATTTGTGAAAAAACAAACAAAGGGAGTGAGGAGTCGGCAAAAACCCACTCTCCCACTCCGATATTTGTTCTTACTTTCTGATGCCGAGCTTCTTGATGATTGCTCTGTATCTCTCGATGTCTACTCTCTGAAGGTAGCCAAGAAGGTTTCTTCTGTGACCAACCATTTTAAGAAGACCGCGACGGCTGTGATGGTCGTTGTGGTTGTTCTTAAGATGCTCGTTAAGAGAGTTGATTCTGTGAGTAAGGATAGCAATTTGTACTTCGGGAGAACCTGTGTCGCCCTCGTGTGTTGCGTACTCAGCAATGATTGCCTGCTTTTCGTTCTTCAACATGATTTTTTTCACCTTTCATAAATTTATTTAACGAAGAGCACAGTTATCGGCGGGTGAAACACCGCTATTGCAGTCTTATTTTCCCGAAAACCGAGCTTTACGTCATACAAAATGCATTTTACCACATAAAAACACTTTTGTAAATAGTTTTTGCAAAATTTTTCAAAATATTTTTGTTTATTTTCTATTAATTATATATTTTGGTTTTGTTTCTTTTGACTAAAGGTGGAAAGAAGTGACGCGAGTCCGCCTGCAATCAGCATTGCGCCGAAGATTTTGGTAAGGATCGAGGAGTCGATATTGCCTGCAGTGAGTGTGCCGAGGTAGGCAAGGATGATTCCCGAGGCGCTCATTGTGAGGGTGATTTTCCACTTAATCTGCTTTCTTATTGCGTTATACAGGGTGGAGAAGCTTGCGGCGATAATGAAAAATGCGAGGTTTGCGCCTTGGGCGATAATTTGCGGAGTGCCTACAACGAGAGTTAAATAAATTACCAAAAGTCCGCCCCCGCCAAGTCCCATACCCGAGATGGCGGCTATAGCAAAAAATATCAAAAAATCAAGCATAACTCACCTCGTTATCATCATAAATCCTGACACTATGACGAGCAGGGAAAAGGCGATTTTGAGCAAGCGAAATTTAACCTTTGTAAGCAAAAATGCGCCCAAAAGGCCGCCGAAAATTGCAGGGGCGAGCAGTGTCAAAAATCCCCTATCGAAAGAGAAGTATCCGTTCATTAAATAGAGTGCAAAGGAAAGAACGGAGATTGGAAGCATAGTTGCTACCGCGTCTGCAAACACGATATTTCCGTCTTTATTTAGCTTTTTTGCGAGAAAAAAGGTTATGATTATTCCGCCGCCTGCGCCCAGCAATCCGTTAATGAATCCCGCTATAGCTCCGACTGCTAAAAATGAGCCGTATCTTTTGAGAAAATTCATAAAAAACTCCCGTTTTATAAAAATAAATTGTTGAAATTAATATTTATATGTGATATAATAACTATATGTGTACATATCATTTGCAAAAATGTGACATAAAAATTTAAAGGATGTGAAAAAGATGGCAGAGAAAAAGAAAAACTCTACTAAAGTTGTAAAGAAAGAGGACAAAAAGGACAAAAAGAATACAAAAAATCAAAAGTCCACTAAAAACTCTAAGGCCCTCACAAACAGCAAGGGAAAGGAGCATCAGGTCGAGTTCGATACTCCCTCCGATAAGCTCATACATCAAATATTGCCCTTCGTATTTATCGTGGTGGCAATTCTCCTTGAGACTTGCTTTATTTTTGCGGCGGTTACGGGTGAGGAGCACGTTGGTATTGCGGGCGTTTTCCTTAAAAACGTATTCCTTGGTCTCTTTGGCTTTTGTGCGTTTGTTATTCCCATTATGCTCGTTAACCTTGCACTCAACTGGAGAAAATTCGTTGACTCCCGCGAGGTTGGTTCAAAGGTAATCTTTACTATACTATTTTTGATCTCTTTTGCAGGACTTATTCATATCTTTATTAAGCCCTCGCTCAATACTGATCCCAATGCATTCATAATGCCCCTTGAGCTTTTTGAATATTCATACAACAATATCGGCTCGTCGGGTGTTATCGGTGGCTTTATTTGCGAGTGCATCTATGCGCTTTTCAGAAGTGTTGGAACAACCATCATTATGATTGCGACCACCATTATGTGTCTTATCTTCTCGCTTGGCATGACACCCAGAAATATGGGTATCTACCTCAGATACAAGTGGACCATCATGCGTGAAAAGCAGAAGGAAAAGGAAGCCGTTCTCAAGGTTGAAAGAGAAGAAAAGAGAAAGCTTGAGAAAGAAAGAAAGGCTGAAGAAGAGCGCATTCGCAAGGAAGAGGAAGCACGCATTGCTGCTGAAGAAGAAGAGATGCGTGAGGCTGAGCGCAAGATCGAGGAAGAGAGAATTGCCGAGGCTGAGCGCCGTGCGGTAGAGCTTGAGCGCAAGGAAAAGGATGATAGAGAAAAATACGGTGAAATGCGTTTCGTTGATCCCGAAGAAGATACCTTTAACGAGCCCGAGCTTAAAAAGATAGATTTTGCTGAAGAAGACGACGGAAGAATCAATGTTGCGGCTATCTTCAAAAATCCTCCCAAGGATTTTGATCCTAACAAGGTGGAAGAGGAAGAAGTTGTTGTTCCTGAAAAGCCCAAAAAGACAAAGAAGGCTGATGCTCTTGCGGTTGAGATAACCGAGATGACCGACCTTGACACTGTTCCTGATGATGGCGAAGAAGGTTCCGTAGTTCCTGAAAACGTTGCTCACGAGTACGTTCCTCCGACGGTTGATCTTCTTAAAAACTATAGAAACGACGAAAATGAAAAGGCGGCTCATGATGAGATTCGCGCTAATGCTAATGCACTTATGGAAACACTCAAGAGCTTTGGTGTTAGAATTCAAGAAATTACATATTCCAGAGGTCCTACAATCACTCGTTACGAGCTCAAGCCCGACGTTGGTGTTCGTATTCGTTCTATTGCGAACCTCGTTGACGATATCGCGCTTTCTCTTGCAACAACCGGTGTAAGAATTGAAGCTCCCATCCCCAACAAGGCTGCGGTTGGTATTGAGGTTCCTAACAAGATCGCGGCGACCGTTGGTTTCCGTTCACTTATTGATACTCCCGAATTCACCGAAAAGAAGAGTATTTTGACCGCGGCGCTCGGTAAGGACGTTGGTGGCAACACAGTTTACTTTGATATCGGAAAGATGCCCCATATGCTTATTGCGGGTACTACTGGTTCCGGTAAATCGGTATGTATCAACTGTATCATTATGAGTATTCTCTACAAGGCGAGTCCTCGTGATGTAAAGCTCATTCTTATCGACCCCAAGAAGGTTGAGTTCCA
>JAZRHW010000125.1:0-1836 GCA_045644965.1 Eubacteriales bacterium | reverse complement strand
CCCGGAACTACTCGCGAAGGCTGTGGAATGGGTAACTCTATGATGCCCGGAACTAATCGCGAAGGCTGTGGAATGGGTAACTCTATGATGCCCGGAACTACTCGCGAGGGCTGTGGAATGGGCAACTCTACGATGCCCGGAACTACTCGCGAGGGGTGTGGAATGGGCGGCTCGTGCGGCGGTATGAACTGCTCTAATATGAACGGCTATCGCCGTCAGCTTGCTATGGTTTACGCTCCTATGCAGTGCTTCAGAATGCTTTACAACCACTCGGATGCACTTATGAGGGGTACTCTTTTTGAGGAGCTTGACAAACCGCTGTCGGAGGGTATGAGATGAATACAAGTAACAACAATTCTCCCGAGATGCTTATGAGGCGCCTTCAAGAGCTGGCGTTCGCAAAGGTTGAATGCGAGCTTTATCTCGACGCATACCCCGAATGTGCGGCGGCACTCGATTACTACAAGGGAATAATAAACGAATATCAGACTCTTGCGGAGCTTTACGAAAATACGAAAGGCCCGATAAGACAGGAAAATATAACGGCGGACAGATGGACGTGGGTTGACACACCCTGGCCGTGGCAGATGGGCGGAGGTGACAAATAATTTATGTGGATTTATGAGAAAAAGCTTCAGTATCCCGTCAAGATAAAAAATACGAACCCCAGACTTGCGGGAGTTATAATTAGTCAGCTCGGCGGTCCCGACGGCGAACTCGCTGCCGCAACGAGATACCTTAACCAGAGATACACTATGCCCTCCGGCGAGGCAATCGGTATGCTTACCGATATAGGAAACGAGGAGCTTAATCACGTAGAAATGATAGGCTCTATCCTCTATCAGCTCACGAAAAATCTCACTCCGGAGGAAGTAAAGGCAGGAGGTATGGATAAATACTTCGTAGACCACACGCTTGGCGTTTATCCTGCATCTGCCGACGGTGTTCCCTTTGATGCAAAATATCTTGCCTCCAAGGGAGATGTGCTTGCGGATTTGCACGAGGACCTTGCGGCGGAGCAAAAGGCGAGAGTAACCTACGACAACATTCTTCGCCTCTCTGACGACCCTGACGTTAACGACGTAATCAAGTTCCTTCGTCAGCGCGAGGTTGTGCATTACCAGCGCTTTGCGGATATTCTCCGCAGAACACAGGACTCGCTCGACCAGAAGAATTATTACTCGTTTAACCCCGAGTATATGCCGAAGAGAAAGTAAAAGAAACGCCTTTGGCGGTTGAAATCCCTTACGGATAAGAAAAGAGGAAACCTTGGCGCAGTTCCGTTAAGGATACTGCGCCAACGAAATTTACCCTCTCGGGCAAGTGAAATCGCTTCGCGGTGAAATATTTGCCTTGCAAATATGAAATGTTCGCTACGTGAACGTGGGCAAATTTCATTTCACATCGAGCGAAGCGAGATATTTCACAATGTGCATCGCACATTATTTCACATTTTGCGAAAGCAAAATATTTCGCTACACGTATTTTTGCCCACAAATGCAGTGCTTGCAAAGGAAAAAAGGACGAGGAATTCTAACAATTCTTCGTCCTTTTCCTGTCGGTAGGTAAGATATTCTACTAAATTTCAAAAACTGTCCTTTAGAGTACAGCCCCTTTGCCGCGGTCTTCTTTTGCATACGGGAGGGGTGGACAAAGAGACTTTTGGACGGGATTTTTTGAGGCTTGCGCGCAGCTTTGTTTGCGAAATATCTGAGAAAAAAAGAAAAATCCCATTTACAAAAAAACGTTGGCATGTTATAATATAGGTGTAGCGTAATTTTTACGTATTCCCCCAAAAGAAACGGAGCTTTCCCTATGACCCACAACGTATGTGAT
>JAZRHW010000124.1:0-5344 GCA_045644965.1 Eubacteriales bacterium | reverse complement strand
CATCCTGATTTTTTGTTGAGGAATAAAGAACAAAGGAACAAAAAAGACACCATATGGTGTCTTGAAAAAGTATACGAGAAGGTTCGCTACGCGAACTAAATTCGTCTGCGAGGTCTTATGCGAGCATAGACCGTCGCTTAGCCGAATTTGCGAACCCGATCCCGCTCAGGCGCGGTGATAGGTTCGACCGATGCGTATGCATCGGCAAATAAGAAAAGGAGTGCATTTGCACTCCTTTTCTTATTTGGTGACCCGTACGGGAATCGAACCCATGTTACAGCCGTGAAAGGGCCGTGTCTTAACCGCTTGACCAACGGGCCGGAATGGTAGCGGGAACTGGACTTGAACCCGTGACCTATCGGGTATGAACCGATTGCTCTAGCCAACTGAGCTATCCCGCCATTTACCGCACATCTGCGACTTGTATATTCTATCATACGGAATTCACTTTGTCAATACTTTTTTTGAAAAAAATAAAGATTTTTTTCTGCTTTCTTGTTTCATCTTGTCAAGCCAGAAAAATTGTGTTACAATAATAAAAAAAGTCGGAGGACTTATTATGAAAAAGATATATTTTAGAAACTCAATGGGTTGGAAGACCGTTTGCGCGGTTCTTTGCGACAAAAATGAAAAAAATAAGCAAAAAATACGTCTTGACGAGCGCTGTGAAAACGGTGATTATGTTCTCGACTTTGACAACGAAAAATTTGACCACCTCTATTTTGAGGGAGGTCTTGGCAAAAAGACGAGTAAAATTTACCCCGGCGCCCTCTCGATTGGTGTTGAATATAAACATAACGAAAATATGAATAGATCGCTCACTTATCTCTTCTCCGAGGATATATCCGAAACGGGAAGAGTGGACAATTATGTTCTCGAGGACGAGACAAATCTCTCCTATCGTGATGATAAGAGCAAGAAAATAAGCGTTTTTGTGCCTGCGACCTATGACGGCAAGACTCCCCACGATATTTTGTACTTTTTCGACGCACAAAATCTCTTTTGCGGAGCGGGGAATTACACCGAAAATGGCGATCCCTACGGTTCTTGGCAGCTTGACACTGTTCTTGCACAAATTCACGCTCAATACGGCAAGAATATAATCGTTGTTGGCATTGATAATGCGGACAAGTATCGCAGCAACGAACTCTTTATGAATCCGGATGAATTTGGTACTCTTTCTCTCCTGGCTACCTCCATTCCCGAGGACAATTTTTCCAAGGGTTATCTTGACGGCCTTGCGGATTTTATGCAGAACACCTTACACCCATTCGTTAAGGAAAAATACTGCGTGAGCGAAGAAAATATCGGAATTGGCGGATCGTCCATGGGCGGTATTGCGGCATTTTACTGTGGACTTCGCAACGAAGAATTTTACAGCTACGTTCTCTCGTACTCACCCGCATACGGACTTTACGAAATGAGCGCATTTAAAAAATGGTTTAAGAAAAAGAATTTTGCAAGATGCAAAAAGCTCCCCAAAATTCACATATACTGTGGCAAGGGAGATCTTCTTGAAAAACAACTTGTTGTTTCATCCAAGAAAATGAAGAGCGTTCTCGCAAAATACGGATATCCCGAGGACAAAATTTTTGAAACTTATGACGCAGGGAAGCCTCATAACGAGGAATCATGGAGACTTGTTTTGCCTCAGAGCTTTGAATATTTGTACAGATAAATCAAAAAATAAGAAAAGACCACTCGGCGTCGAGTGGTCTTTTTTTATTGAAGGTCGAAATCGTAAACGCCCATTCCTTCAGAAGTGCTGAGAACCTTGAGGTTGATAGTGATGGGTGTGCCGTCAACGATGACGGTCATATCAACGCCGTATACGTTGCCGCCAAGTGTAGCATCGTTAGTGAGAAGTGTGAGTCCTGAAATCTCGCCAAGCTCTACCTGAGTATTCTCAGAAAGCTCAAGATTTTTGATTGTTTCGTTGTTTTTGATTTTATCAACAACTGCCTCGGGTGTGAGTTTGGAGGAGGGATGAACAAGATCTTCCGCCTTTTCAATGGTCGGCTCTTGAACGAGCTCAACAAAATCTCCCGTGAAATCTTTAACTCTGATAGCTTCCTCCTTGAGCTTTTGTGCCTCCTCTTTAGCTCTGTCAAAAAGTGAGCAGGATGTAAAGCATAAAATCAAGCAAAGGGAAAGTGCAAATATTTTTACAAAAGTTTTCATAGTAGTCTCCTTAAAAAATATTTTCTATATTTCAATAATATCACAATAAAAAAACTTTGTCAATGCAATTATTGTTTTTTTCAAATCTTTTCAAGTTGACATTTTGATTAAGCTGTGATAGAATGGATAAGTAAACTATTAATATATCTTGGAGGGTTTATGAAAACGAAATTAAGTCCTAAATTTTGGCTCGCGTTGACTATTTTCAGCCTTGTTGGACAGGTTGCCTGGGTAATTGAAAATATGTATCTCAACGTGTTCATTTATGATATGTTCCATGCTAGTGCGGACGATATATCTACAATGGTTGCGGCAAGTGCCATCGCGGCAACGCTTACCACCATATTTATCGGAGCTCTTTCCGACAAAATTGGTAAGAGAAAGCTCTTTATGTGCGGTGGATACATTCTTTGGGGTATTTCCATTCTCGGCTTCGGTCTTATTCGTACCGATATTCTCGAGCCCATCGTTCCCGCTACAATGAGTGTAGCAACAGTTGGTGTATCTCTCGTTATCATTCTCGACTGTGCAATGACCTTCTTCGGTTCTTCGGCAAATGATGCGGCATTTAATGCGTGGCTCACTGACTCAACCGACGACACTAACCGTGGCTCTGCCGAGGGTATAAATGCTATGATGCCCCTTGTTGCAATACTTGTGGTATTCGGTGGATTTATGTTCATTCCCAAGGAAGGCAACCCTGCTTATTGGCCCACAGTTTTCACCATTATCGGTGCTGCTGTTCTTGCAATTGGTGTTATTGGTTTCTTTATCATTGAAGATCCCAAGCTCACACCTAGTGAGACAAGCTATATGCGCAATATCGTTCACGGATTTTTGCCTTCAACAATAAAGCAAAACGTGTCTCTTTACATATACCTCGCTTGCTTTATCGTATTCAATATCTCAATTCAAATTTTCATGCCCTACCTCATTCTCTATTACGAGAAATCTCTCGCTATGGCTGATTACGTGCTTATAATGGCGCCTGCCATCGTCATAGCTTCCGTAGTGACTGCGTTTTGGGGCAAGGTGTATGACAAAAAGGGCTTTAATTTCTCCTGTGCTATGTCACTTTTGTGGCTTGGACTTGGATACGTTATACTTTTCTTGTCCAAAAATACTGCCCTTGTATTCGTTGGTTCACTTCTTATGATGAGCGGATATCTTTCCGGTATGGCGGTGTTTGGTGCAAAGATTCGTGACCTCACCCCCGTTGGAAAATCCGGTATGTTCCAGGGCGTGAGAATCTTCTCACAGGTTCTCGTTCCCGGTGTTGTCGGTCCAAAGATTGGTTCTTGGATTTTGCGCAATGCGGATATGATAACAAATGCTGACGGAACAACATCCTTTATTCCTAATGAAAATATCTTCCTTGGTGCGCTTGTTGCCGAGGTTGTTGCAATTGTGATAATTCTCGCTTGCAAAAAACCGCTTAACAAAAAAGCGGAAAATGTTTAAGGGGTAAGAAAATGGCTAAAAAAGTTTTTCAGTTAAATAAAAATCTTGTAACTCCCTTTGAGAGCGATACAACTTCTTCTTGGAACGAGTATCCTCGTCCCAGTTTTAAGAGAGAGTCATATCTCTGCCTTAATGGTGAGTGGGAGCTTTCCTCTCACTACAATAATAAAACTGAATTTATAGGCAATATCAACGTGCCCTTTACTCCCGAAACACGTCTTTCGGGTATCAACCGTGAGAAAAAGGACGGTGAGTTGTACCTCTATAAAAAAGAGGTTGAATTTGCTCCCGATTTCAACCGTGGTAGGGTTATCTTGCACTTTGGTGCAGTTGACCAGATTTGTAGAGTCTTTGTCAACGAGAAATTTGTGGGCGGACATATTGGCGGCTACTTGCCCTTCAGCTTTGATATAACCGATTATATCGTTGAAGGAAAGAATGTAATTGAAGTCGAAGTTATTGACGAGCTTGATATAGAGCTTTCCTACGGCAAGCAAAGACGCGATCGTGGTGGAATGTGGTATACACCCACAACGGGTATTTGGCAAACAGTTTGGTGTGAGAGCGTGCCCCGTGAGTATATTAAGGGCATAAGAGTTACTCCCTCTCTTAATTCCGTTCACATTGACGTTGACGCGCCCAAGGGTGAAAAAGTGCTCACTCTTGAAGGTAAGGAGTATAGATTTGAGGATAGTTCCATTGATATTGAGGTGGAAAACGCAATAAATTGGACACCCGATAATCCCCATTTGTACGATTTCACACTCACATTTGGCGAGGATAAAGTCGAGTCCTATTTTGCACTTCGTACTGTTTCTATTGAAGAAAGAAACGGAAAATCCTTCATTTGTCTTAACGGTAAGCCCATTTTGTGCCACGGACTTCTTGACCAGGGTTATTATAGCGACGGAATTTATCTTCCCGCAACCCCCAAGGGCTATGAATATGATATTCTCACAATGAAGGAGCTCGGATTCAATATGCTCCGCAAGCACATTAAAATTGAACCCGAGTGCTTCTACTACTATTGCGATAAATACGGTATGCTTGTATTCCAGGATATGGTCAATAGTGGTCAATACCATTATTTTGTAGACACCATTTTGCCCAACGTTGGTATTAAGAGATGGTTCGACCGCGGCGCAACCAAGGAGCGCTCCGAAATGTTTGCACGCGAGGCGAGAGCTACTATCGATCTTCTTTATAACCACCCCTCAGTAATCTATTATACAATATTCAACGAGGGCTGGGGACAGTTTGAGGCGGATAGAAACTATCTCGAGCTTAAGGAATATGACCCCTCCCGCGTTTATGATGCAACGTCGGGTTGGTTCTGGGAAAAGCACAGCGACGTTCACTCGGAACATATCTATATGAGAGCGCTCAAGCTCAAAGCGAGAAAGGGAAGACCTCTCATCCTCTCCGAGTTCGGAGGCTATTGCTGGAAGGTGATGGAGAACTCCTTCAACCTTGATAATACTTACAGTTATAAGGATTTCAAGAGTATTGAAGAGTTTGAAAACGCATTTATCGCGCTCTATGACGAGCAGGTAATTCCTCATATCAAGTCACAAGGACTTTGTGGACTTGTTTATACGCAGGTTAGCGACGTTGAGGACGAAACAAACGGACTTTTGACCTATGATAGACAAGTTCTTAAGGTTAACGTTGACAAGGTCAAGGCTATGAGCGATAGACTTTA
>JAZRHW010000123.1:0-6713 GCA_045644965.1 Eubacteriales bacterium | reverse complement strand
TCATTTGAAAAGCTCCTTTTGTTTTTATTCTTTATTTTGGGTTACAACTATTCTTGTGCCAAACGCATCCTCATAGGCAACGTCGCCAACCTTAACGGGAAGGTCGAGTACAATGGAATTGATGATCTCCATACACTCCATCATTTTAGCCTTCGGGATAGTTCCCTCGGTCTTAACGGCAACAACTCCACCATCGCTTGTGCGAACAGTGCTTGTTACGGTTCTCTGAGGATTTACACACTCATTTTGCGCGTACACCTTGCCACGGGGACAAAGATTACCACTAACCGTGATCTCGTCGCCCATCTCGACCGTCATTTGACAACCACGGGGACAAACTATACAGGTGAGTTCTCTTTTATTCATTTTTAATACCCACCTTTCTTAAAATTCAATGGAGAAGTGGAGCTTTTCCACCGACTCGATCTTGTCCTGCTTGAGAGTTACGGATTCCATTTCACCAGGAGCAAATTTGAGTTTTTTACGTGACAAAATAACCTTTTCGCCATCACTTACTTTAATTGTTGCATCGCGATACACGTCAGCAACACGGAAATAAACCTCAACGTCGCCATCGTGAGCGATTCTCTGAGGAACTGTATAGCGAACTCGACCGTCGGTTGTAATATTAATAACTCTTTGGGATGCTTTGTTTTTGCCCAAAATATATTCAGCAGCACCACGACCTGCAATCTCCGCCTCGCTGGAAACGAAGTCAACAAGATCGTGAACGTGAAGTACGTTTCCGCAGGCAAAAATACCTTCGATCTCGGTTTGACGATTCTCGTCGACCACCGCACCGTTAGTAACACGGCTAAGAGAAATGCCTGCGCCTGCAGTCAATTCGTTCTCAGGGATAAGTCCAACAGAGAGAAGAAGTGTGTCGCAAGGAATATACTCGCGCGTTTCGGGAATTGGACGGCGATTTTCGTCCACCTTAGCAATAGTTACACCGGTGAGGCGTTCCTTGCCGTGAATTTCAACCACGGTGTGAGAGAGTCTCAACGGAATATTAAAGTCATTAAGACACTGCTCAATATTTCGAATAAGACCGCCGGAATAAGGCATAAGCTCGCAAACCGCGTGCACCTTAGCGCCTTCAAAGGTCATTCTACGAGCCATTATGAGTCCAATATCGCCCGAGCCGAGAATAACAACTTCCTTGCCGGGCATATAACCCTTAAGGTTAACGAGCTTTTGTGCCATACCTGCGCTGTAAATACCCGAGGGACGAGTTCCTGCAATATTGAGCGCACCTCTGGGGCGCTCACGGCAACCCATGGCAAGAATGATTGCCTTTGCTTCAATTTGGAAAATACCTTCCTCGGTATTAGTTGCGGTTATAATCTTGTCCTCGCTAACGGAAAGTACCATTGTGTTGAGGAGTACGGGAATCTTCTTTTCAAGTACCTCTTTTTCGTATCTCCAAGCGTATTCGGGGCCGGTAAGCTCTTCGCCAAAGGTGTGAAGACCAAATCCGTTGTGAATGCATTGCTGCAGAATGCCACCAAGCGAGGAATCGCGCTCAAGAATGAGAATATCCTCAATACCCGCCTCACGAGCTGCAAGCGCCGCCGCCATACCAGCAGGGCCGCCGCCTATAATCACAAGATCAATTCTCTTCATACGCTCGCCCCCTTTGTCTTGGAAATAACCATGGCGCTCTCTCCGCCACACTTTGTAACGGATTCAAAAGCAACACCGTTTTCGCGTGCGATAAGCTCCATAACGTAGGGCGCGCAAAAGCCACCCTGACAACGTCCCATACCTGCGCGAGTTCTTCTCTTAACTCCGTCAATATCCGTTGCGCGAGGATTTGAGCGAATGGCGTCAAGGATTTCGCCCTCGGAAATGCTCTCGCAACGGCAAATGATTCTACCGTAGGAAGCATCCCTCTTTATAAATTCATTCTTTTCTTCAATAGTTCCCTCGCGGAAGGCATGCTTTGGCTCGCGAATGGGATTAAAGTTCTTGTTTTCAATAAGATTCAAGCCCTCGGCACTGAGAAGCTCTCTTACATACTCCGCAATAGCGGGTGCTGATGAAAGTCCGGGGGACTCAATTCCTGCCACGTTGATAAATCTCTCGCAAGCGGGACGGATAATGAAATCACCCGTGTTGCCGTATGCACGAAGTCCGCAGAATGAGGTGATAGACTTTCCAAAAGGAACACCTACGCGCAAGTTTTCACTAGCCTTTGCCATAATTTTGGAGAGACCGTCAGCGTCGGTGGACTTGTCGTCCTTTTCATCAATGTTTACACTTGTAGGTCCGAGCAAAAGGTTGCCGTCAACCGTGGGAGAAACCAAAATTCCCTTACCCATTTCGTTGGGACAACGGAAGATAGTGCAGTTCGCCATAGTGCCGCACTCGCGGTCAAGGAGAATGTAATCGCCCTTTCTCGCCTTAACGGTAAAGGAGTTATCTCCAACCATCTTTGCGATTTCCTCGGAGAAAAGGCCTGCTGCGTTTACAACGAAGCGCGCACAAATGCTGTCATTTTCCGAGCAAATTATATATTCGTCATTTGATTTTTCGATTTTGTCAACCTTAAAATTGCATCTAAGCTCTGCTCCGTTATCCATCGCATTACCAATGGAAGCAATACAAAGCTCGTAGGGGCAAACAATGCCGCCCGTAGGTGCATAGAGAGCGCAAATAGCAGAGTCACTTATGTTTGGCTCGATTGCACGAAGCTCGTCCTGTTCAATGAGGCGCACTCCGTCAACTCCATTCTCTATACCTCTCGCTACAAGGCGCTCAATATGTTCCCTGTCCGCCTCGCTAAAGCCAACAACGAGAGAGCCGTTGTTTTTATATTTTACACCAAGCTCGTCGGTTACTCGCTTCATCATCTTTGAGCCTGCAACATTCAATTTTGCCTTGAGTGAGCCTTCCTCAGCGTCAAAGCCCGCATGAACAATACCCGAGTTTGCCTTGGTCGCTCCCATAGCTACGTCGCCCTGTGCCTCAAGTATGCAAATATTAAGTTCATAGCGCGAAAGTTCGCGGGCAATAAGTCCACCCACAACTCCTGCACCAATTATTGCAACATCATATTTTTTCATATTAACTCCGAATTAATTTGATTTATATGCCCTGCTTTTTTTAAAAAAAGCAGGCAATATCTTTTCAATAGGTTTATTAATGCCCCCATAAATTTACGGGGGCATTGCGTCATTCAATTACATTAAGAGAGCTGCTGCGCCAAGAAGTCCTGCGCTGTTTTCAAGCTCTGCGATAAGGATGGGCACACGAGGGCCCTTAGAACCTGCGTAGATTTCCTTATCCATGATAGCCTGGAGAGGAACGATAAGATTATCACCCTGCGCACAAACACCACCACCGAGCAAGATAACCTCGGGACGGAAGATGTTTGCATAGTTGATAAGACCACAAGCGAGATGCTCTATGTAGGAGTCAAGCACTTCTTTCGCATAAGCATCAACGGGAGCATAGTCGAATACTGTCTTTCCGCTAACTGCGTCGGTAGAGCCAATCTCCCACATTTTAGAGTCGGGATGCGCTTCCATAGCACGTCTTGTATCACGGATAAGAGCAGTTGCTGAGCTATATGCTTCAAAACAGCCGCGACGTCCGCAGGAGCACTGTTCACCGCCACGAACGATAACTATATGTCCAAGCTCTGCGCCCGCACCCTTGTTACCCTCAATAAGCTTGCCGTCAACAACGATACCGCCGCCAACGCCCGTGCCGAGTGTAATCATAATAGCGCTATTGTAATTTCTCGCTGCGCCAAACTTAACCTCACCAAGTGCGGCAACGTTTGCGTCATTGCCAATCTTAACGGAAATTCCACCAAGAAGACGGGAAATCTCATCACAAACTTTGAAATTCTCCCAACCGAGATTGTTTGCATATACAACATTGCCCTCGGCCGAATCAATCATACCGGGAGAGCCAATACCAAGGCCTTCAACGTCACCCGTGGTAAGTCCTGCACGGTCAAGAAGATCCCCTGCAAGTCGAGCAATATTAGCCGCAACACCAAGATCTCCCTTTTCCACCTCGGTGGGTGTTTTGTCGGAAACAACTATTTCACCGAGTTCATTGACGATACCACCCTTAATAAAAGTACCGCCCAAATCTATTCCAATATAATGCTTCATATCAAAATCTCCTTTGTTAGAGTATATATATTTATTATATCACATATATTAAAAAATTCAAGTTAATTTTGAAAATATATAATAATTATGACATGGCTTGACAAAATTCATTATACATAGTATAATAGGGAGTAATGACATTCCTTTTGAAAGGACAACAAAATGAAAAATTTAAAAATCAAACGCGGCTTTTTTGAGGGCGAGATATACCCGATAATCATGTCCGTCCTGCTCCTTATCGGATACTTTGGAAAAATTGAGATATACACAGCGGCGCTTAACTGTCTTATCGTAGCATTTGCAATACTTTATTCAAACTCTATCAAACCGCTAATCTTCTTTACACTCACATTTTTCTATCAAATAACGGTAGCAAATTCACCCACGGACCCCCGTCCCAGTGATAATTATTTCACCGGTCTCCGCCCATACATATTCTTGACGGCGGCAGTGATTCTTGTGGTGTGCATCTTTGTTTTCATCTTCAAAAATAAGCTTTTTACAAAGATGAATTTCTTCAAAATTCCCCTCTTTGTACCAATGCTCGTTCTCAGCGCAGGCTTCCTTGCAAACGGACTTTTCAGAGCGGATTACAGCATTTCCAATCTCCTTTGGGGACTTGGCCTTGTTCTTTGCTTTGTGCTTTTGTTCCTTCTCTTCTACGTAGCGCTTGTTGACAGCGATCCCAAAGAGTTGACAAATTACTTTACGCACATAACCATGCTTATGACTTGGATACTCCTTGCAGAATTTGCAGGCTGCATCCTCTCAGGCAACTACATTACCGCAAGCGGCTCTATAAATAGAGGTGCGATAGTGCTCGGTATGGGTGGTTGTAACGAGGTTGGTTTCCATCTCTCAATGCTCATTCCCGTAAACTTCTACGGATTTATGAAGGGCAAACGTCCCTATCTTTCACTTATTAGCGCTTTTGCCGTATACGGTGCAACGCTTCTCTCAACTTCAAGAAACTCAATGCTCGTAGGCAGTGCGTATTTCTTCCTTTGCCTCATTCTTTCAATGTTTGTAGGCGATAGAAAAAAGGTTGCAAGAATTATGATTCCCTGCGGTATTGTTGCCGCGCTTGTAGGATTTGTTATCTTCCGCGAGCCCATTTTAGCGGTTGTTCAACACTACCTCGACAGAGGTATGGGCGACTCGGGTAGATTCCGCATTTGGAGAGATGCCTTTAACCTCTTCCTCGAAAACCCCATCTTCGGAACGGGCTTCTACGGATTTAAGGTTGGTCTCGGCGGTGGACTCATTGTACCCATCATTCCCGAATTTGCTCACAATACAGTATTTGAATTGCTCGCAGCAACCGGTGGATTTGGATTCTTGTGCTACGGCTTTTATAGAATTTGTACACTCAAATATCTTGTTCACAAGCCCACACTCGATAGATTCATGCTCATGCTCGGTGCTTCAATGCTCGCAGCGGAGAGCTTGCTTGATAACTACGTGTTCCACATCTTCTCCGGCTTCTACTACACAGTAGCGCTCGTTATCGCTTGCCTTCTCTACACAAGACAGTTCGCTCCCAAGGTTGAAGAGGTTGGCGCGGTTGAAGAAGAAAACACTCCCGCAGAAAATGACAACTCCGAATTTATCGAAAACATTTCCGAAATGCTTAAAGAAAGCAGCGATATATTGAATTCTTAAACAAAAAAATCACCTGCAAACGCAGGTGATTTTTTATTTCTATTTATCAAAATAGGGGTACATATCAACAACTTCTTTTTCGTAAAGAGGTTGATATTTGTCCTGATAATAGTTTTCGTGAACGATATTTTCCGCACCGAACTCACCGTCAGATGTAAGTGTCAAAACGGTGCATCCGCGTTGATAACCCTTGTTTCCAATGTCACCGTAGGCAATGTAGTCAATACTAAAGCCATAGGAGAAAAGAAGTCCCTTATAATCCATAACAAAATTGTTAAAGTGGTCATGACCGAAGAAAAATGCCTTTGTGTTGCCAAGCTCAAGAGCCTTTTCGAAAAGCTGGTCACCCACCTCGGATACGGAAGCATATACTACAACGTCGCCCTCTTCACCGTCGCGGCCGTCTATCCACTTAACGTTGTCAGTGTCAGTTCTGCCGTTGGCAATATACTCATCATAGCCTTCCTTCATCTCGTAGAGAGGAATGTGGAAGAACGCAAGTGAGGATTTGGGAGAATAAAGCTCTATCATATCCTCATACCAATCAACCTGATCCTGCTTGATAACGTCGTAGTTCCACATAAGTGAGTCTATAAGACCACCCACAAGGTCCTGACGTATGTAAGAATGTGAGTCAAACATAAATAGGCTCTTGGTAATCTCGCCCTTGGTATTCTTCACGTTGATCACGTGATTTCCCTCGCCTGAAACTCCGTTAGGAGAATGTCCGAACAAACATCTCTCAAGATTTTGGTCGGCATACATATTTGCAACCGCTTCTCTCTTGTGATAGTTGTAAGGCTCGGTGTCGTGGTTACCGAACGCTACCGTCCAATAAACTCCGAGGTTTTCCATAAGACGAATAAACATGTTGTGTGCATACGCATTATTAATTGTACCACCAATACCTATAGCATATGC